>CAYVJJ010000010.1:0-4365 GCA_964451655.1 uncultured Mycobacteriaceae bacterium
CTCCAGGCGCTCGCGCTCGAGCATGTTCTTGAAGTCCATGTTGCCGCCGACGTTCAGCTGCATGGTGCGGTCGAGGGCCACGCCGCGGTCCTCGAACAGCCGGGCCATCACACGGTGTGTGATGGTGGCGCCGACCTGGCTCTTGATGTCGTCGCCGACGATCGGGACGCCCGCGTCGGAGAACTTCTGCGCCCACTCGGGGTCCGACGCGATGAACACGGGGAGCGCGTTGACGAAGGCGACGCCCGCGTCGATGGCGCACTGGGCGTAGAACTTGTCCGCCTCTTCCGAGCCGACGGGGAGGTAGGACACGAGCACGTCCACCTCGGCGTCCTTGAGCGCCTGGACGATGTCGACGGGCTCGGCCTCGGCCTCCTCGATGGTCTGCGCGTAGTACTTGCCGATGCCGTCGAGTGTCGGCCCGCGCTGGACGATCACGTCGGTGGGCGGGACATCGGCGATCTTGATCGTGCAGTTCTCGGAGTTGTTGATGGCCTCGGAGAGGTCGAATCCGACCTTCTTGGCGTCCACGTCGAACGCAGCGACGAACTTCACGTCGTTCACGTGGTAGCCGCCGAAGCGGACGTGCATCAGGCCGGGGATCGTCGAGCCCTCTGCGGCGTCCTTGTAGTAGTGCACGCCCTGGACCAGAGATGACGCACAGTTGCCCACCCCCACGATGGCCACGCGCACTGCGGTGCTGTTATCACCCATGGTCGGGTTCTCCTTCTTTCTCTGCGGTCGCCGCGTTGATCGGCGGCGGTTCGGTGTTGTCGGTCCGGTTCGCTCCGGACTCGGCGGCGATGACCTCGTTGAGCCAGCGCACCTCGCGCTCGCTCGACTCGAGGCTCAGCTCGTGGAGCTGACGGGTGTAGCGGTTGATGTGACCGGAGGCCCGTCCGACCGCGTCGCGCAGGCCTTCGCGTCGCTCCTCCACCTGCCGCCGCCGGCCTTCGAGGATGCGCATGCGCGCCTCCGCCGGGGTGCGGCTGAAGAAGGCGAGGTGCACGCCGAAGCCGTCGTCGGTGTAGTTCTGCGGACCCGTGTCCGCGACGAGTTCCGCGAAGCGCTCCTTGCCCGCTGCGGTCAGGCAGTAGACCTTGCGGGCCCGCCGCCGGACCATCCCCTCCGCCCCCTCCTGCTCGGCGATGAGGCCGTCGGCCTGCATGCGCTTGAGGGTGGGGTAGAGCGAACCGTAAGAGAACGCCCGGAAGGCGCCGAGTAGGCCGGTCAGCCGCTTCCGCAGCTCGTAGCCGTGCATAGGTGACTCGTGCAGGAGGCCGAGAATCGCCAGCTCGAGCACGCTTCACCGCCTTTCGGACGAGTCGGTTCCGGCCCGGAGCCGTCCGCTCCCGACCGGTCGGCGCGTCTATTGTATCGCGCCGATATATGTAGAAACTATAGAGGAAGAACACACTGAGCCGACATGTCGACGGGATGTGATTCCTGCCACTACTTCCCCGGCGGGGCGGACACGTACCCTGAACGGGTGCACACGCAACGGCAGGTGGTGGACTACGCGCTGCGGAGGAGGTCCGTGCTCGCGGCGGTGTCCGGCGGCCGCACGGGGCTGGACGAGGTCTGCGACGCCGGCCCCTACCTGCTCCGCGCGGCGCGGTTCCACGGCCGAGTGGGCGATGTCATCTGCCCCATCTGCCGCAAGGAGCCGCTGACACTCGTATCCTGGGTCTTCGGCGAGCGGCTGGGGCAGGTCTCCGGCTCCGCCCGTACCATCGACGAGCTGGAACGGCTCGCGGCGGTCCAGGAGGAGTTCACGGTGCACGAGGTGGAGGTCTGCCGCACGTGCGGCTGGAACCATCTCGTGCGGTCCTTCGTCCTCGGCCAGGTGCCGCGGCCCCGCGGCCAGCGGCGCCGGCGTCGGCGCAGCGCGGGCTCGTGACGCGCACCGCCGGGGCCGTGCGGCTCCCGGGCCGCCGGACGCGGGCGCCTGTGCCGTAACGGGGCCCTCGGCGTCGGCGACGTCCCGGACGAGGGGCCGCCGCGTGCCGTACGTGAACTGTCCGCCGAGCACCCGCCCCGGGCCTGCAACGATCTGGAGACGCATTGGTCTACATGCCACCGGGTTCCTCCGAGCCCCACGACGAGAATCCCCATGGCCAGGATCCGCGCGGCTCGGCATCCGGCGACCGGCACAAAGTGCTCCACGTGCTCGGCAAGACGGTCAAGTACGGGCTGATCCTGCTTCTGGTGCTGATCGTGGGCGGTGCCGCGGCGGGCGGCGTCTACTACTGGCAGGCGGACATCCCCAGCCCCGGGTCGGTCAGCGCGCCGCAGACGGCCACCATCCTCGCCAGCGACGGCTCCACCGTGCTCACGGAGATGGGCGCGAACCGCAAGGACGTCGATCTGGACCAGGTGCCGCCGCACGTGCGTAACGCGGTGATCGCCGCCGAGGACCGCAACTTCTATTCCAATCCGGGCTTCTCCGTCTCGGGGTATCTCCGCGCGGCGCGGGACAACGTGCTCGGCAGGGACAGCGCCGGCGGCGGCTCCACGATCACCCAGCAGTACGTCAAGAACGCGCTGGTGGGGTCGGAGCGCACGCTGTGGCGCAAGATGAAGGAGCTGGTCATCTCGGCGAAGATGACCCGCAACTGGTCGAAGGACCAGATCCTCGAGGCCTATCTCAACACGATCTACTTCGGCCGCGGCGCCTACGGCGTCCAAGCCGCGGCTGAGGCGTACTTCGGCGTGCCCGTCGAGCAGCTCGACATCGCGCAGGGCGCCCTGCTCGCCGAGCTGATCCGCAGCCCCTCCTTCCTGGACCCGGCCGCCAATCCCGACGCCGCCGAGGCCCGGTGGAACTACGTGCTCGACGGGATGGTGGACATCGGCGCGCTCGATCCCGCCAAGCGGGCGTCGTTGCAGTTCCCGGAGACGCAGCCGCCGGATGCGAAGGAGAACGAGGAGAAGGACCCGTCCATGGGTCCCGTCGGGCTGATCAAGAACCAGGTGATCGCCGAACTCAAGCAATCGGGCATCAGCGAGCAGGAGATCAACACCGGCGGACTGCAGATCACCACCACCATCGACCCCACGGTGCAGGACTCGGTGGTCCATGCGGCCCGGAGCAAAATGGAGGGCGAGCCGGACACGCTGCGCACGGCGGTCGTGTCCGTGGACCCGCGCACCGGGGCTGTCCGAGGGTATTACGGCGGACCCAGCGGCACCGGATACGACTTCGCGAACGCACCGTTGCAGACGGGCTCCACATTCAAGGTGTTCGGCCTGGCGGCGCTGCTGGACGAGGGGCGGTCGCTGGCGACGCAGTTCGACAGTTCGCCGCTCACGGTCAACGGCATCGACATCGGCAATGTTGGAGGCGAGTCCTGCGGCACGTGCTCCATCGCGCAGGCGCTGAAGATGTCGTTGAACACGAGTTTCTATCGCATGGAGTTGTCGCTGGACCACGGCTCCCGGTCGGTGGCCGACATGGCCCACAAGGCGGGCATCCCGAAGCAGATTCCGGGCGTGGAGGGCGAAAGCCTGCAGAACGATGACGGAAACGTCTCCAACGGCGTCATCCTCGGTGAGTACCCGGTCCGGCCGCTGGACATGGCGTCGGCTGTCGGCACGTTCGCCGCGGAGGGCGTCCACCATGATCCGCACTTCGTGACGAAGGTGGTCACGTCCGACGGAAACGTGCTGTTGGACCGCGGGCCCGATGAAGGTAGCCGCGCGATGTCCGAGGCCGTCGCGAACAACGTCACGTCCGCGATGGAGCCCATCGCCGCCTACTCCCGTGGACACTCTCTGGCCGGCGGGCGCGCGTCCGCGGCCAAGACGGGTACTACGCAGCTGGGCGATACGGGCGCCAACAAGGACGCCTGGATGGTGGGCTTCACGCCGTCGTTGAGCACCGCCGTATGGGTCGGGGACATCACCAGCGGCAAGCCGCTCACCAACTATGCGGGCAGCACCATCTACGGCTCCGGTCTCCCCTCGGACATCTGGAAATCGGCGATGGACGGGGCACTGCAGGGCACCGAGTTCGAGTCGTTCCCCGAGCCGGGGTCGATCGGCGGCGTGGCGGGCGTCCCCCAGTGGACGCCGCAGACGACCGGCAACTCGACCAGCGGCGCCGGCAGTCCCACCACCACGCAGGCCCCGGAGCCGTCCGGCGACCAGAACCAGGGAGCCGACGGGCAAGGGCCCGGCCAGCAACTACCGCAGATCTCGCAGACCGAGATCATGGGCGTACCCGTCCCGGTGGTCGTTCCGCCGGGGCAGGGTGGCGGCCAGGGCGGCGGCAACCAAGGCGGCGGCGGCAATGCCGGCCAGGGCGGCGGCAACCAAGGCGGCGGCGGCAATGCCGGCGGTGGCGGCACCGACCAGGGCGGCGGC
>CAYVJJ010000010.1:4465-11811 GCA_964451655.1 uncultured Mycobacteriaceae bacterium
CAACCAAGGCGGCGGCGGCAATGCCGGCGGTGGCGGCACCGACCAGGGCGGCGGCAATGCCGGCGGTGGCGGCACCGACCAGGGCGGCGGCACCGACCAGGGCGGCGGCAACGCCGGCGGCGGTTACGGCGGCGGGGACACCGCCGGCGGTGAGTGACCGGCCCGGAGCCTGACGCGCCCCCGGAACAGCGCGGCGATCCGCCGCCCCCGGGGGTGCGCGACCGTGACCTGCCCACCCGTACCGACGTGCTCGCCGCGGGCGCGTCGCGCCTCATCGGCGGCCCGGTGGGCCGCCACGCCGACATCGGGCGCCAGCGCTTCCTCACACCGTTGCGCGTGCTGCTGGCCCTGTCGGTGGCGGTGCTGGCGCTGTCCTGGCTGGGCAAGGCGCCGTGCATCCAGCAATACCCCGGGGGCCCCGACGGCGCGCCCACGCTCGATTGGCGCGGAGACCGCCAGTACGTGGCGATGTGCTACTCGGACATCGTCCCCCTTTACGGCATCGAGAAGCTCTCGCAAGGAGAGTTCCCCTACAAGTCCTCGTGGACCGACGGCAGCGTGGACGCCGACGGGCAGCCCGTCGTGCGGCACATGGAGTACCCGGTGCTCACGGGGCTGTACCAGTACGTGTCGATGCGTATCGCCAAGGCGTGGCACGTCGGGGCGGATGCGGGTCTGCTGCCCGGTGCGCTCGAGGTGGCGATCTACTTCAACGTGGCTGCCGCAGGGCTGGCGCTCGCCTGGCTGATCACCGTGTGGGCGAGCTCCGGGTTGTCGGGACGGCGCCGGCCGTGGGACGCGGCACTGGTGGCTCTGAGCCCGCTGGTGCTGGTGCACGCCTTCACCAACTTCGATGCGCTGGCCACGGCGTTCGCCATGACCGGTCTGCTGGCGTGGGCACGGCGGCGCCCCGTGCTCGCGGGGGTTCTGCTGGGCCTGGGGGCGGCGGCCAAGATGTATCCGGCGCTTCTGCTGGGCCCGCTGCTGGTGCTGTGTCTGCGTTCGGGCCGCATGCGCGCGTGGTGGAAGTCGCTCGCGGCGGCGGCCGCGGCGTGGGCGGCGGTGAACCTGCCGATCGCCTTGCTCTATCCCGACGGATGGTCGGAGTTCTTCCGGCTCAACCGGACCAGGCCGATGGACCCGGACTCGATCTACAACGTGATCGCCTCGTTCACCGGGTGGGCCGGGTTCGACGGGACGCCGGCGCCCGGCGAGGCGCCGACCACCCTCAACGCGGTCACGATGGCCCTGTTCGCGGCCGCGTGCGCGGGGATCCTCGCGATCGGACTCACGGCGCGCCGCCGCCCGCGCGTGGCACAGCTGTGCTTCCTGGTGGTGGCCGCTTTCCTGCTGACCAACAAAGTGTGGAGCCCGCAGTTCTCGCTCTGGCTCGTGCCGCTGGCCGTGCTGGCCCTGCCGCACCGCCGGATCCTCCTCGCGTGGATGGCTGTCGACGCCCTGGTATGGGTACCCCGGATGATGTACTACCTGGGCGTGTCCAACATGGGCCTGCCCGAACAGTGGTTCACCGGCACCGTCGTCGCGCGGGATCTGGCGGTGGTGGCGCTGTGCGTGCTGGTGATCCGCCAGATCTACCGGCCGGCGGAGGACCTGGTCCGGTCCGGCCCGCGCTCCCCCGGCGCGGCGGGCGTGTGGCGCGGCACGGCGGTCGACGAGCCGGGAGGTCTCGTCGACGATCCGGCCGGGGGTGTGCTCGACGGCGCCGACGACGCCCCGGGGCGCGTGTGGCGGGGCCGGGCAGGGCGCGCCCGGGCGGCGCCGCGGTCCGGAGCGTCCGCGTAGAGCACCGGTGACGCACGCCGCATCGTGGCATATCCTGCGCTGGTGACTTCAGGACGATGGACTTCGATCACCCGCATCGCCGTCGCCGTCTCCGCCGCCGGTCTGGTACTCGCCGGTTGCGGTAGCAGCGACGGCTCCTCCGACGCCGCCGCCACCGCGTCCGCAGACGCCGCCGCGGCCGCGGGCGCCACCGGTTCCGCGACGACTTCGGCCCGGCCGGCCGGGCTGTGCGATTTCACGGACTCACCGCAGGCTGCCGCGCGTGATGTGCAGCCGCCGGAGAACACCGATCCGCCCACCACCGGGACGGTGCCGCTGACGCTGGACACCTCGGTGGGGGCCGTCGGACTCACACTCGACAGGTCTCAGGCCCCGTGCGGCGTGGAGAGCCTGGTCTCCCTGGCGCAGCAGGACTACTTCGACGACACGCCCTGCCACCGCCTGACCACGCAGGGCATCTACGTCCTCCAGTGCGGCGATCCCACCGGCACCGGCACCGGCGGCCCCGGGTACACCGTCCCCGACGAGCCCCCCACCGGTCTGCAGCCGGCCGAGGGCATGGGTCCGGGCGCCGTGATCTACCCGCGGGGCACGGTGGCGATGGCGCGCACCAAGGCCCCGCACTCGGGCGGCAGCCAGTTCTTCCTGGTCTACAAGGATTCGCCGCTGGCGCCCGAGTACTCGGTGTTGGGGACGATCGACGAGGCGGGCCTCGCGGTGCTGGACAAGGTGGCCGCGGCCGGCACCGAGCCGGGGCCGGGCGGCATGACGGCGCCGAGCATGGCCGTCCAGATCACCGACGCCGCCGTCGGCTGAGCCGGCGCCCTCCCCCGGAACCCGAGACGGCCCACCCGTCGACGAGGCCCGCCGGGCGGTCCCGGTCCCCCACAGGGCCGGGGCCGCCCGGCGGGCCTCTTTACCACCGATTCCGGCGTACCCCTCGCATTGACACGCCGCATCTGGTTCACTTGTGCACGTTGAGGCTTATGTGACTGATGAGGCCCAGGAGTGTCATGTGGGACGTGAGTCCCGTGGACGCGGGTCCGTTCACCACCGAGGGAGGAGGACGACGCGGCGCCCGCGTGCGCGTCAACCGACGATGAAACGATCTGCGATCACCTCGCTGCTGCTCGCGGGGGTCACCGCTGCGGCGTTCGTCCTGCCGGCCACGGCCACGGCCGACGAGGTCTCCGAGGACGCGCTGGCCGGCAAGACCGTGTTCCTGGACCCCGGCCACCAGCAGTCCGCCGCCGGGCACGACATGAGCAAGCAGGTGGACGACGGCTACGGGGGGACCAAGGACTGCCAGACCTCCGGCATGACCGCTCTGGGCGGCACCCCGGAGTACGAGATCACCTACAACGTGGCGGAGATCGTCAAGGGCGCGCTGCAGCAGCTGGGCGCGGACGTGGTGATGAGCCGCGGTGCGACGGGCTGGGGCGGGTGCATCACCGACCGCGCCGAGAAGGCTGACGAGTCGGGTGCGGACGTCGCTGTGAGCATCCATGCGGACTCCACGAAGCAGGGCGCGGACCCGGTCAACCACGGGTTCCACCTGATCATCCCGACCCTCGACGGCATCACCGACGCGCAGGCGAAGGACGCGCAGGCCGGCGGCGGACGCGAGGTGTCGACCATCATGCGCGACGTCTACGAGGACAACGGGTTCACGCCGTCGAACTACCTGGGCGAGGACGGGCTGGACGAGCGCTCCGACGTCGCGGGCCCCGCGCTCACCGAAGTCCCGCTGGCGTTCGTGGAGATGGGCAACGGCTCCAACCCGGCGGACGCCAAGGTGCTCGAGAGCCCCGAGGGCCAGGCGAAGCACGCGAAGGCGATCGCCGTCGGCATCGCCACCTATCTCGCCGGCGGCGGAGCGGCAGGGGAGGCCGCGGAGGATGCCGTGGAGGCCGCGCCCGCGTCCCCCGCACCCGGCGACGGCGGGGCGAACGACGGCGGAGGCGGCGCCGGGGCGGTCGACGGGGTGCTGGACCGGGTCGACGACGTGATGGACCTGTTCGAGCAGCTGATCGCGGTCGACGGCATGGACTCGCTGCTGGCGCTGATCAATGACGGCAACGCGGCGAAGGTCGAGGGCCTGCTGGGCGCGGCCGCCGACCTGACCGGGCCCATGCTCCAGGAGTTCACGACGGCCTGACCGCGACGAGTCGGCCGCGTTCGGGGCACCCCCGGGTCAGAGCTCATCGAGCGTGACGAGCCCGTCCTGTACCGCGCGGGCCACCAGCGCGGCCTTGGAGTTGGCGGTGCGCCCGGCCAACTCGTACTTGATCCGGATGCGTGACAGGTAGGTGGACACGGTGCCGGGCGCCAGGCCGAGCTTCTCGGACACCGCGGTCTTGGACTCGGACTGGAACCAGCACAGCAGGACCTCGATCTCGCGGGCCGACAGAGAGGGCCTGCGTGCGGCGGGCGCCGGCGGCACCTCCACCGGCCGCGGGTCCTCCGCCTCCTGCGGAGGCGCACCCTCCTGTTCCGGCCCGGGCGGCCTCGGTGCCGTGGAGCCGTGCCGATCCGGGGACCGCCGGACCGGGTGCCGCAGGTCCGGGGCGTTCCCCTCCGGTGTGCGGCGCGGACCCGGGTACCCCTGCGGGCCTCCGCGTCCCCGCGGCGCACCCGGGCGTCCGGCCTGGGGACGCCACCGGGCACCGCTGGGCAGGTCCGGACGGCCGGTGGGGTCGGACCGGCGCCGTGGCGCCGTCCGGGGGGCGTCGGGAGCGGACTCGGACGGTGGTCCGGCGTGTCCGTCCCCGGAGCCGTCGGCGGGTTCCTCCCCCGAGCGCGCGTCGTTCTCCAACGCTCCTCACTCCTTCCTGCGCGGGACCTGGCCGCCCCGCCGATAGCGCCGCGTTGCCTGCGCGCCCCGCCACGTGGCGGAACGCGGGCGCGGTGACTCCCGTCTGCGGCCGGCGCCGGTGCCGGGCCGATGCGGTGACCCGATGGCCGGTGCGCTGACGGAAATGGTTTTCTCGGCGTCGAGGTTAGTGTCGAAGACCGACAACTTCGCGTTCACGGATACGCCCGGAACCGGAATGACACCAATCCGTTGCAGAATCACGTGCGGGCGATATGCGGGTCAATTCCTGCATTGCGTCGGGAAAAATCAACGCAATGCCTTGGGACGTGCGCATTTACGAATGACGTTTTTGTAATTCGCCGGGAGTATCACCCTGGGCGTGCACGGCGTACGTCACGGATTCGTCACAGTTCCTCGATGGTGAGGATCCCGTCCTGGAGGGCCCGTGCCACCAGGGACGCTTTCGTCCCGGCGTTGCGGCCCACGGCTTCGTACTTCCCGCGGATGCGGTGCAGATGCGACTTGATGGTCCCCGGCGCCACGTGGAGCTTGGTGCTCACCTCGGACTTGGAGTCCGAGAGGAGCCAGCACCGCAGCACCTCGACCTCCCGGCGTGACAAGGCGGGGCGCACATACCGGCGTCGCGGTGCGGCGCTGCGATCGGCGGGCCCCGGGGCGCGCACCGGGTGACTGCGGTGAGACGGGGCGTCGGGAGCGGCACCGTCGGGGGCCGCGGTGCGGCGGCCGTCGAATGACGACCCGCCGTTTCCGACGGTGTTCTCGGGTGTGCGCACATGACCTCCCCGGGGTGTACCTCGCCGGCGGGTCTCTGCGACGCCGCGCCGTGCTCCACCCCGGGGTGAATTGTCCCGACGGGGTGCTGCCCACTGTGCGTGAGATCGGCGGGCGGGCGGTATTCGTTTCACGGCGTCGGCGGGCGGGCGCCCGGCACGGCGGCCGGCACCGGTCGCGGGTCGCGGACCGGATGCGTTTCCGGCCATTGAGCCGCGGCGGATCCGGGGCGCGGCTGCCGATGGCAGCGCCCGGTCCGGCAAGACCAAGCGGAGGGGCCCGATTCAGCGTTCCGGACGCTACGACGCCTCGTCGGCGGACGAGGCCGCGACAGGGGCGTCCCCCGCGGAGTCGACATCGCCGTCGGCGCCACCCCGCCGGACTGGGGGGCGGGGAACGCGCGCGGGGTCGGAACGCAGGAACACCGCGAACAGTACGACGAGCAGCGCCGCCTGCCCCCACACGCCGAACCAGACGCCGTACTCCCAATACCGCGCCGCGGACGCATCGGTGTCGAGGGCCGCGTAGTAGCGGAACAATGCGATGCCGAGCACGGTGTTCGCCGCGAGGTAACCGGCGATGATCGGCCAGCGTACGCGCAGCAGCACGAAGAACGGCAGCAGCCAGAGCACGTACTGCGGCGAGTGGACCTTGTGCAGCAGCAGGAACCCGCACAGCATCGCCGCCGACACCTGCAGCCAGGGGTAGGAGCCGGTGCGCCGTGCGAGGCGCACGCCCCACCCGAGGGCGACGGCGAACGACGCGACCACAAGCACAGGCGAGGCCACCGATACCACGGAGTTGTAGACGTCGTCGTCGCCGATCAGCGGGCGCAGGCCCCAGTACCAGATCGAGTTGGTGGTGATGTCCGCGTTGCGCAGTCCCTGGAATGCGAACGAGGCGCGCCACCCGTCGAATCCGGCGACGGCGAACGGCAGATTGATCAGGACGGCGGTCGCAATGGCGACCCCGCCGACGGCGAGAGCGCCGCGGACGTCGGGCCTGCCGGTGCGCATCCCGCCGGGTGGTGGTTCTACGCGCTGCGCGGCGCCGGCCGGCGCCCACAGCACCGCCAGCATCACCGGCAGCACGAACAGGCCCGGATAGAGCTTCAGGCACGCCCCCACGGCCAGCAGGAACGCGGCGATCATGCCGCGCGAGCGCGGCGTGCCGCGGTGCTGCGCCATCACGTAGACCGCGGCGGCCGTGGTGGCCACGGCGGGCAGGTCCCAATTGTGGAAGGCGAACAGCACTATGGCGGGGCTCAGCGACCACCAGAGCGCCCGCAGGCCGGACATCCGCCCCAGCAGCCAGGCGGTGAGCAGGCCGAAGGGCGCCAACAGGACGGCACTGTGCAGAAGGAAGGCGGCATCCGTGTGTGCGCCGATCGCCCCTGCCCACATGAGGATCCCGCTGAGCACCGGATACTCGACGGCGCCGCCGAACAGGGACCCCGAGGGCGTGATGCCGCCGTGCACGAACGGGAAAAGGTGATCGTCTATGCCGCGGCCCAGCCACAGGTACTGGATGTCCGAATAGCACACGTCGACGTTCTTGAGCGCCTCGAACTTGACACTGCGGCCCAGGGTCGAGAACGGCGGACCGGCGCACCGGGCTTTATTCGCATACCCCAGCACCAGCGTGAACAGGGACGCGAGGACGACGACGGTGGTCGTCCGGGCCGGCAGACGCATAGCCGCCAGCGTAGGGAATCCGGCGGCGGGGCGGCGGAGGAGCGTCCGGCGGCCTCGGTGCGGTCACGTTCGTGCGACGGCGGCGGATTCACCGTGCACCGGCCGCGGCGCCGCTATTCTTCGTCTGGAGAGGCCGGCCTGGAGCAGCGCCTTCGCCGCGCAGGGGCGGCGCGGCCGGCGACGGTGCGGTGTGGCGCGGATGCGGGCCGGCCGGACGACGGTGAGCGGGCTCGGCGGCGACC
>CAYVJJ010000010.1:11911-24966 GCA_964451655.1 uncultured Mycobacteriaceae bacterium
GGGTAGGCGGAGACCGGGGCAGGTGGAGGCTCGAGGTGGCGGAGATGGACACGGGGCCCGCCGCCCCCCGCGCGCCGGGCGGGAACCTGACGCGCGGCCAGTACGTCGGTTACGCCCTCGGCTCCCTGGGGACCGGGGGCTTCGGGGTGGTGCCGGGGCTGCTGTTGGCCTACTACCTGACGGACACGCTCGCGGTGGCCGCCGGGCTGGCGGGCATCGTGGTGCTGGTGCCCAAGCTGTGGGACGTGCTCATCGCGCCCGCCATCGGCCGGATGACCGACCGCACACTGATGACGCGCGGGGACCGGCGCCCGTGGCTGCTCGCCGGATCGGTGTCCCTGCCGGTGCTGTTCGCGCTCACGTTCCTCACCCCGGCCGGTCTGCACGGCGACGGCGCCGCCGTCTGGGTGGGGGTGTTCTTCCTGCTGGCGGCCACCGGATACGGGGTCTTCCAGGTCCCCTACGTGACGATGCCCACCGAGATGACCGAGGATCCCGCCGAGCGCACCACGATCACCGCCTGGCGCATCGCGATGCTCACCATCGGCATCCTCCTGTTCGGGGTGGCGGCCCCCGCCCTCGTCAGCGCGGGCGGTGAGGGCCGCGCCGGCTACGGGTTGATGGGGATCGCGCTGGGGTGCGGGATCGCCTTCGGCATGCTGGGCGCCTGGCGGGGCACCCGCGGCATCGACACCGTGCGCATCGGCGAGGTGAGCGGCAGCATCCGCTCGCAGCTGCGCGCGGCGGCCGGCAATCGCCCGTTCATCGCGCTCATGGCGGCGTTCGTGCTGCAGGCGGTCGCCTCGGGGGCGATGCTCGCGGCGGCCCCGTATTTCGCGCGCTACCACCTGGGCGACGAAGGGCTGACGTCCGTGCTGTTCGCCTGTCTCGTCGCCCCGGCCTTGGTGACGATGCCGCTGTGGCACCGGGTGGCGGGCGCGGTCGGGAAACGGTCCGGCTATCTGCTGGCGACGGCGGTGTTCGCGGCCGGTGCGTTGGGGCTGACCGCGGGCGGCGTCCTGCCGTCCGGAGGTGTCTATGCCCTGGTGGCGGTGGTGGGCGTCGGGTACGCGGGCACGCAGATGCTGCCGTTGGCGATGCTGCCGGACACCCTGGCCGCCGACGCCCGCGAGACCGGTTCGTCGCGCGCCGGGATCCTCACCGGCGTCTGGACGGCGGGCGAGACCGTGGGCCTGGCGCTGGGCCCGTTCGTGGTGGTGTCGGTGGTGCTGGGGTTCAGCGGGTACGTCTCCGGCTCAGCGGAGGAGTCGGTGGTGCAGCCCGACACCGCCCTGCACGCCATCACCTGGTCGATGTCGTTGGTTCCGGCGGTGTTCGCTCTGCTGAGCATCGTGTTCGTCCTGGCGCACCACCCTCCGGATCCTGTGGACGGACACGGCGCGTGAGCAAGCGCCCGCGGATGTCGGTGGGGACGGGCATGCTGGGGTGACGGAGTAGCAGGGCAGGTGAGGTCGTATGGCGGATGTGGCGGCGCTCGGTGACCGGGCGCGCCGGGTGCTGACGGAGCTCGCGGAGCTGCGCAGGGATGATCTGCCGACGCACGGCGGGACCACCACGGCGTACGTCTTCGACTCGGGTGTGGCCGAGGTCGACGCGGTGGCGCTGCGCGCCTATGAACTGCTCGCCCACGTCAACGGTCTCGACCCCACGCAGTTCCCGTCCGTGGCGCGGATCGAGAACGACCTGGTCTCCATCGTCGCAGGGCGCCTGGGCGGCGGTGCGGCCACGGCCGGGACGGTCACCAGCGGTGGTACCGAGTCGTGTCTGCTGGCGGTGCTGGGTGCGCGGGAGCTCTGGCGCCGGCGGCGCAGCACCGGTCATCCCCGGATCGTGGTGCCCGCCACCGCGCATGCGGCGTTCTTCAAGGCCGCCCACCTGTTCGATCTCAAGGTGCAGACGGTGCCCGTGGACCCGGACACGCTGCGGGCGGACCCCGAGCAGATGGCGGCCGCGATCGGCCCGCGTACGGCGCTGGTGGTGGTGTCGGCCCCGTCCTACGCCTACGGCGTGGTCGATCCGGTCGCGCCGATCGCCGCGGCCGCCGCCCGGTGGGACGTGCCGTGCCACGTGGACGCGTGCATCGGCGGGTGGATCCTGCCGTTCCTCGACGACGCGCCGCGGTTCGGCTTCGACGTGCCCGGGGTGACGTCCGTCGGCGTGGATCTGCACAAGTACGGCTACGTGCCCAAGGGCGTGTCGGTGCTGCTGCACCGCAGTGCCGAGTACCGCCGGCTCCATTGGTTCACGCTCGCGGGATGGGCCGGGTATCCGCTGGTCAACCCCACGCTGCAATCCAGTCGGCCGGTGGGTCCCATGGCGTCGGCGTGGGCGGTGCAGAAGTACCTCGGGATCGAGGACTCCGGCGCGGAGCCCGCCCGTGTGCCCGGTTTCCGCTCGCTGGCGCGGTCCGCGCACGAGGCTGCGCGCACGCTCGCCCGGGGCATCGAAGCCATCGACGGTCTGCGCACGGTCGGTGCGGTGGACACCACGCTGGTCGCATTCACCGACGACGGCGGCGACACCGACCCGGACGTGCGCGTAGTGGTGGACGAGCTGGCGCAACGGGGGTGGTATCTGCAGGTGCAGCCGTCGATGGCCACCTCGCCGCGTGCGCCCCGCGTGCCGATGACGGCGCACGCCTCGATCACGGGCGCCGCGGTCGGTCGCATCGACGAACTGCTGGGCGCGTTGCGCGAATCCGCGGACGCCGCGCGGCGGCGCGGGCGCGTCGAGGCCGATCCGCACATGGTGGAACTGGCGCGGACGATCGATCCCTACGAACTCACCGAGGAGCAGGTGGAAGGCCTGTTGCAGCTCGCCGGTGTCGGAGTGGGCGGCGGCGATGCGGACGGTGTCGGCCGGGCGGGTTCCGCGGGGCTTCCGGCGCGCATGGCACGGGTGCACGCGCTGGTCGACGCGATACCGGCGCCGCTGGCGGAGCGTCTCCTCGCGGCGGTGCTGAGCCGTCAGCTGATGCCGTGAACGGCCCGCGTGCGCTGCGCAGCGCGGCACGGCCGGCGGGGCCGCGCCTCTGCGGACCGGCCGGGGCGGGGCGTCGCGGGGCCCTTCGGAAGGCCGGATATCGCAGGTCAGCACGCCGTCTGGTAGCTTTACGGGGTTGCTTGGCGCAACGACCCTCCTGCCACGGACACCCCGTGGCCGTTTCTCAAGCCCATAGGAGGTGATGAGGTCCCGTGCGTCAATACGAAATGATGATCATCCTCGACCCCAGTCTGGATGAGCGCACCGTCAACCCGTCCATGGAGACGCTGCTGAACGTGGTCCGCGAGGCCGGCGGCAAGGTCGACAATCTGGACGTCTGGGGCAAGCGGCGGCTCGCCTACGAGATCGACAAGAAGACCGAGGGCATCTACGTGGTGGTCGACATGACCGCCGAGTCCGACACGGTCAAGGAGTTCGACCGCCAGCTGGGCCTGAACGAGTCGGTTCTGCGCACCAAGGTGCTGCGCCGGACCGCCTGATCGCACGCGCCGCCATCGTCGGCGCGACCACCATCCGACCTGACCGCCGGACGCCGGTCCCGGGCCCGTGCCCGGGCGGTGGACCCCCGGGGGACGCGTTGACCCGAGGCCTCCATCAGGGCCGACCACACGAGGAGGACACATGGCAGGCGAGACCGTCATCACCGTCGTCGGGAACCTCACAGCCGATCCTGAGCTCCGCTTCACCCCGTCGGGTACTGCGGTCGCCGGGTTCACTGTGGCGAGCACGCCGCGCCGGTTCAACCAGCAGACGAGCCAGTGGGAGGACGGTGAGGCCCTGTTCCTGCGCTGCAGCATCTGGCGGCAGGCGGCGGAGAACGTGGCCGAGTCCCTCACGAAGGGCGCCCGTGTGGTGGTCCAGGGCCGTCTCAAGCAGCGGTCCTTCGAGACCCGCGAGGGTGAGAAGCGCACCGTCGTGGAGCTGGACGTGGACGAGATCGGCCCCTCCCTCCGGTATGCGACCGCCAAGGTGGAGAAGGTCAGCCGCGGCGGCGGTGGCGGCGGATTCGGTGGTGGCAGCGGCGGTTTCGGCGGCGGTGCACCATCAGGCGGAGGCGCGCCTTCGGGCGGCGACGACCCGTGGGGCAGCGCCCCGCAGGCGTCGGGCTCGTTCGGCGGCGCCTCGGACGACGAGCCCCCGTTCTGACCCGGGCGGCCGGACCGTCACCGGAACCGGTGTCGGCGGCCGCACCCGTCGGAGTCGGGTGAGCCCCACTGCGGGGTGCGAGAGCCCCGCGAGGACCCAGACTACGGAGAAAGACCATGGCCAAGTCGCGACAGCGCAAGGCGCAGGCCGGTAAACCACAGAAGACCAAGGCCTGTGCGTTCTGCAAGGAAAACAACACGGTGATCGATTACAAGGATGCGGCGCTGCTGCGCCGGTTCATCAGTGATCGCGGCAAGATCCGTGCACGCCGGGTGACCGGCAATTGCGTCCAGCATCAGCGGGACGTAGCCGTTGCCGTCAAGAATTCGCGTGAGGTGGCGCTGCTGCCTTACACGTCGACGGCTCGTTGAGGAAGGGGATTTACCGATGAAGCTGATCCTCACCGCTGATGTCGAGAACGTCGGTGTTGCTGGAGATTCCGTCGAGGTCAAGGGCGGTTACGGCCGCAACTACCTGCTGCCCCGCGGGCTGGCCATCGTGGCCACGCGTGGCGCGCTCAAGCAGGTGGAGGGCATCCGCCGCACGCAGGAGGCCAAGCGGGTCCGCGACATCGACCACGCGAACGAGCTGAAGAGCGCCATCGAGGGTCTCGAGGACGTCGAGCTCCAGGCGCGTACCGCCTCCGACGGCAAGAAGCTGTTCGGCTCCGTCACCCCCGGCGACGTCGCGGACGCGCTCAAGGCGGCCGGCGGCCCGAACATCGACAAGCGCACCCTGGTGCTGCCGAAGGCGCACATCAAGAGCGTCGGCAAGTACGACGTCTCGGTCAAGTTGCACGCAGGTGTGACCGCCGACTTCACGCTGACGGTCACAGCCGCCCAGGCCTGATCCTCGGCGGCGTGCCGCGCACGCACACCGTCCCGCAGACCCCCGCTCCCCTTCCTCCGGAGCGGGGGTCTGCGGCGTCGGGCGTGCCGTCGGCCCGTCACTGCGGAATTGGTACCGGTTCCGGTCTCTTGGCGCCGTCCCGTGCGACCGGCTGCGGCGCGGTCCTCGCCCCGACTGGACGTTCGCGCAGGTGAACAGCACGCGTGACCGTCGTCACGCGTGCTTGTGGACAGCTTGTGGACAGCGGGACGCGCGCCGCGAGCCGGACACGCCCGGCGGCTGGTTTCCCGCGACACGCCGGAGGAAAAGAAACTCACAGGGTGTGAAGTGTCAGAATGCAGTCTGACCTGGGAGTACGCGTGTACTCGGAAGATTCATCCACAGGATATGCACAAGGGGTTCACAGGCTGACGGCATGTCTTCACAGGCTCGGCGCGACTGCTAACAGACAATCCACAGAACTGTCCACAGGCATGTTTGTCTCCGCCGCCGGGACGCCTTACGGTCGGTCCGGGACTCCACGCGGAGCACGTGAGCGGGACCCGGTTGCGGGCGTCGGCGCGGCGCGAGCGAGAACATGTCACACCCCCGGCCGGACGGGGAGTTGTCAGGGCGCCTGGTTGTCAGTGGGTGCTAGTAGGAAGACCAGTGAGGGCCGGACGGCCCGCTGCGAGGGGAGGCTTGAAGCGCGTGTCGGTGGTCGACGATCGTGATCAGTCCGGATTCTCGGACGGGCCGCTGCCGCAGGAGCCTCCCACGGAGGAGTTCGGGCGTCAGCCTCCCCAGGACATGGTCGCCGAGCAGTCCGTGCTGGGCGGCATGCTGCTGAGCAAGGACGCCATCGCCGACGTGCTCGAAGTGGTCCGCTCGGGGGACTTCTACCGACCGGCGCACCAGAACATCTATGACGCGATCCTCGACCTCTACGGCCGCGGCGAGCCGGCGGACGCCGTCACCGTCTCCGCGGAGCTGGACAGGCGGGGCGAGCTCAAGCGCGTCGGCGGGGCTCCGTATCTCCATACGCTGATTTCCACCGTGCCCACCGCCGCCAATGCCGCCTACTACGCGGAGATCGTCGCGGACAAGGCCGTACTGCGGCGGTTGGTGCAGGCGGGCACGCGCATCGTTCAGTACGGCTACGCGGGCGGCGACGGGCAAGAGGTCGACGAGGTGGTCGACCGGGCGCAGGCCGAGGTCTTCGAGGTCACCGAGCGCCGCACGTCCGAGGACTACGTGCCGCTCGAAGAGCTGCTGCAGCCCACTCTGGACGAGATCGACTCCATCGCCACCCGCGGCGGACTGTCGCTGGGTGTGCCCACCGGGTTCATGGAACTCGACGAGGTCACCAACGGCCTGCACCCCGGGCAGATGATCATCGTGGCGGCCCGGCCCGGGGTCGGAAAAAGCACCCTGGGAATGGATTTCATGCGGTCGTGCTCCGTGAAACACGGGATGTCGAGCGTGATCTTCTCCCTGGAGATGAGCAAGACGGAGATCGTGATGCGTCTGCTCTCCGCCGAGGCGAAGGTGAAGCTGGGCGACATGCGCTCGGGCAAGATGTCCGATGACGACTGGACGCGCCTGGCCCGCCGCATGAGCGAGATCTCCGAGGCGCCGCTGTTCATCGATGACTCGCCGAACATGACGATGATGGAGATCCGGGCCAAAGCGCGCCGACTCAAGCAGAAGCACGACCTCAAGCTCATCGTCGTCGACTACCTGCAGCTGATGACCTCGGGCAAGAAGGTCGAATCGCGTCAGCAGGAGGTGTCCGAATTCTCACGAAGCCTCAAGCTGCTGGCCAAGGAGCTGGAGGTGCCGTTGGTCGCGATCTGTCAGCTCAACCGCGGGCCCGAGCAGCGCACCGACAAGAAGCCGATGGTGTCCGACCTGCGTGAGTCGGGTTCACTGGAGCAGGACGCGGACATGGTGATCCTGTTGCACCGGCCCGACGCGTTCGAACGGGACGACCCGCGCATGGGCGAGGCCGACCTGATCCTGGGCAAGCACCGCAACGGTCCCACGTCCACGATCACGGTGGCGCACCAGCTGCACCTGTCTCGCTTCGTGGATATGGCGCGGGGCTAGTCCGCTGCACCCACTGTATGGGGCATTGCTCAGGGGGCGATGCGGCCGGCCGGATCGGCGTCCTCGATCCCCGGCCTGGCGGTGCCCCTGAGTCTCGCCGGTGATGCGCCGTGGGTTGCGTGGTGGGGTTCTGTCACCGGGGTCGACGGCAGGGCCATCGCCTGCCGTTGACCGGTCGGCTCTCGCCGGCCGTCAGGCCGCGGCCCGTGACGGCTCGCTGCGGTACCGCGCCGGCCGCCCCTCGGTCCCGGTCCGCCGCCACGCCCACAGGGTGAGCCGGTTCCGCATTCCGTTGCCGTCTGCGAGCATCCGTACGTCTGCGCACGCGTCGGCGAGCAGGCGCCGGAAGTCGCGGTTGTGCATCGAGTAGGTGTCGCGCAGGACGTCGCGGGGGATGCCCATCAGCTTCGCGTCCTGCCGGCTCGGGACGACGATGGCCCAGAACCCGATGCGCATCACTGCAGGCGTGGCGAGGCCGAGCGCGAGGCGGTTGAGGCGGCTCATGCGCGGAGCGTGGTGGCGCAGCCACGCGTGCGCGAACCCGATGTGACGCGCTTCCTCGGCGAGATGGATCTGCATGATGCGGTCAGTCAGAGGGTTGATGCCGCCGGTACGCATGATGCTCTTCTGGATGTGGTCGATCGGTTCCTCGCCTGCGAGGATGATCTGAAAGAAGAAACTGGGCCACAACGACCCCAGCATCCCGACGAGCGGAAACGATCTGATGAACCACGTCGCGCCGCCGTGCACCTCCGGGGCAGCCCGGTTGGTGAACTCCTGGAACATCTGGATGTGGTGCGTCTCTTCGGTCAGTTCGTGCATGAAGTAGCGGAACTCGGGGTTCTCGTTCGCCAGACCCATCAGGAACTGGGTGCCGCCGAGGAGGAGCAGCTGCTCGAACTGGGAGCCGGTCTTCGTGATCGACGCGATCCGGACTCGGGCTACCCGCCGCTGCTCCTCGACCGGCAGGCTGCGGTACCAGTCGGTGTTGCACAGCGGGTCGACTTCCGGGAGCTCCCATCGCGGGTCGTCCACAGGGTCGGCGAACTCGTCGGAATCCCACGCGATGTCCTTGAACGCCTCGAAGTGGGGTCCGGTGGTGGAGGCGTCGGACAGCGTGCGCAGCGTGTCCTCGTATTCGCTGCGTTCGCCGGAGGCTGCACGTACCGCGGTCATACGGCGCGATGCCACGTCACGCCGCCTGCGACGAATAACTGGGGCCTGCATTTCCGACTCCTTAGGGCATCTGACTCCGACAGCATGTCCAGGGTAAATCTAGATGTTACTTCGTGTCCACAGTAAGTGTGGCATCGAGGCGGCACCGTGTGGGCCGGCGTGTCGTCATACACGGCCGGCCGAGTGAATCGGTCGTGCAGGCGTCCTGTGCGGCGGTCATCGGCGACTCGGAGGGGCACGAGGAGCCTTGCGTTACGACACGCCCACGCTCAACCCGTTTCCGTACGACCTGAGTTGCACTGGTCCAGGCCCTGTTACATCAGGGCATCTTTCCGCGTGAGCGGCACGGCACTGATCACGACCTGCTGTGCAAGCCCGAGGCCGGCGAGGCTACGTGGCTCTGCTGTCCGCGACCGCTCTACCACTGGACAACGACTGACAACGGCGCACATTCTCGCGTTCAGCCTGTGTATCCCCGCCGGCCAGCACCGTATTGACCAGCCGCAGTTGAGCATTCTGGGCGTCGCGAACTGAACTGGCGGCGGTTTCACCCGAGAGGCGCCGTACCTGGCGGTAGGCAGCTCTACGCTTCCGGTGCGTGCGAAGAGCATTGACATCCGCCGGCCCGACGACATCATCGGATTCCATTGCAGCGACGCGGGCGAACGTACGCCACTCCGCGCGTATCGCGAACCGGTAGATGACGTATCCCACCAGCAAGATTCCCAGCGCCTTGGCCAGCGCGGCCGCCTGTGCCGCGGACTGGGAGTCCGGCATGGGAGAGTCGATCACAAAGTGCAGCACGGCGGCGCACAGATACGCCGATAGGAAAGCTACCCCCCGGCGTGTAACAGTCCGGTCCCGGCGCAGGAGAGCGTAACCGACTCCGAGACCGACGATGCCGCTGAGAAGCCAGTGCGTGCTCAACGCGAAGATCGTCCTCAACACGACGGTCTCAATCACCCCGGCCTCGTCGCTGATGGCGCTGCCGAGGGCCCCGGTGGCGGCGTGTTGGACGTAGTTGATGTCCTCGACCAACTGGAAGCCCAAGCCGCACATCGCGCCGATCACCGCCCCATGAAAGGGGCGCACTACGTACTGGCGTCCGATGAGAACGACAATCACGATGCCGACACCTTTGAGGGTCTCTTCCACGAGCGGCGCCACCGCCGCCGCATCCCACGCCTGATATCCCACCATCCGCCGGTCGAACTGCCCTACCAGCGCATCGTTGATCCGGACCGCGAATGAGATCGCCGGAACCGCTCCCCACAAGAACGCAGCCACCAACAGCGACGCGTGCGCCCCGCCGAACAGATCCAGGCGGCGGGTCAACAGCACGATCAGCACGCCCAAGACGACGGCCCACACCACCGCGATCGTCCAGTCCCGGGCTCCCACACCGCTGAGGAATACCTTGCCCCATAACGCGAGCCCGACTGTGAATGCGATCAGGTAGGCCCACAAATAAGGCGACCGCGGTCTCCAGAACACCGCGAATCGCTTCGCTGGGGCACTGTCGTGTTGAGGCACCATGGACTCCTCTGTTCGCCCGATTCGGATCGGCCGTCTTCCAGTACCGAAGCGATGATCAGAACTTGTGGATGGTCCTCGGCGAGGCGCGCTGAAGCGGGCACGCCTTCCCGAGGATGTTTTGGAAGTCAACAGGCTCTGATCAGGACCGGCGTTGGCGCGCTGGTTCGGGAAGGCACGCCCATGGTCAAGGTAGCCCACGACGCCAACACAGCCAACAACGACGGCGGCACAGGCAAAGCCGGCCGCTCGGTGCTCGACGAGATCGCCCGTGAAGGGCCCGGCAGATGTTCGCCGCAGCCTTACACGCCGAGGTCGCCGACTACATCGCGGCCCTTGCCGGCGAGGTCGACGACAACGGCTCACCGGCGGGTCGTGCGCAATGGCCATCACGACGAGCGGCAGGAGTCGGCCTTGGCTGGAGCGGTGCCGGTGACCGCGCCGCCTGGGCATTCAACTCAGTCGGATACCGCCTCGACATGCTTCCTGCCATGATTCGAAACTTCCCGACTGTCGGAGTCTCAGGACGTACCGGGGGTCCATGGTGCTCGCGTGAGAACGGTCTCCTTTGCCAGGCCGGCACCCTGCGGAAAATCCAATGCGGTTCACTTATGCGTGAACTGCGTGCAGGGGTGCGCTCGGTGTCGTCGCGGCAGTTGTGCAGCCGTCCCGCGTTGAAGTGGCCGACGTATCAGCGGTCGGGGGCGAGGAGAAGGATCGACCCCACCGGGATTCCCACCGAGGCTGCCAGCAGCCCGGCGAATGGCTGGGGCAGATCTGCAAGGCTTTCGAGACCCATGTCGCTGTCCTCTCCCTATACGCTTTTCTCTCGGTCCGGGGCGTGACGACTCCACCGAGAGTCTGATCAGGGTAACCGATGGGAACCCGCTGCGCGCCGGCGTTGTCGGCCGGCCGCGCACTCCCGTCCCGGATGAGCCGGTTACACCGCTTTCCGAACAGCCCCGTCAGGCGCTGGTGGCGTGGATATAGCGGAGAACAAAGTCTGCGACCGCGACAGCGTCGGCCTCATCGTACGCAAGCGTCACGAACTGCTTGCGCTTCCAGGAATCGAGGACCACTGATGGTGGAGGATCAAGCTGTCTCAGCAGCTTTTTCGGGTTGCTTTTGAGCGGATAGTCGAGGTTGAGGACGAAAGGGACGATCTGTATCCAACGCCCATCCGCATACGTTGTTTCAACGATGCGTCCCTCGTCTCCGCGCCGGTACGCACGCCGGGCCTCCTCGAGGAGCTGGGCCACCGTGTTCTTGTCCACGCGGCCGACTATAAGATCAGCCCCGGGATGTGCACACCCGTTTGCCCGATAGCGGTGGGGTCTGTTCTGCCCCAGGGGACGACCGCTCTCGGCATCATGACGAGAGCGATGGGAGGGTCCTGACTGCGGGAGGGGCTCTGGCCGATCCAGCGTTGCCGATAAAGCACATGGCACGTCAGTGATAATCGGCCCTCGACACCGTGGTGAGCATTCGCGGCGACGCGGCACGGCCTACGACAAGTGGCGTGCGGACCTGCAGGGTGCTTCCCCTTGACCGTCCGGGCTGCCCGGCTGCAGGCTTGAGTGCGCGCAGCGAGCAACCGCGGAATCCACAAGGAAGCCATGGCCGACCCGACGCTGATCCTGGGCACGTACCACTATGAGCACACCGATGCCCTCTTCGACGGCTCCGTCGGGGTCGACGGATTCGACACCGACCTTCGGACTGAACAGCTCGTGTCCGACCTGTTCCGCCGGATGGTCGACGGCGAGTACCACGCAGCCGAAGTCGGGCTGACGCACTTCGTCCGGATGTGGGAGACCGTGGAGTCGCCGTTCGTGGCGCTGCCGATCTTCCCGAACCGCAATTTTCGGCACTCGTCGGTCTTCGTGCGCTCGGACAGCGGGATCGAGAAACCGCGGGACCTGGCCGGCAGGGCGGTCGGCGAGTTCATGCTCTGGGGACATGATCCCGGCGTGTGGATGAAGGGCGTGCTCGCCGACGAGTACGGTGTCACCCCCGATCAGTGCTCGTGGGTGATCGGCGGCACCGACTTCCCGATCCCACCCCTTGACTGGGTGCCGCAGCCGGTGCCCGAGAACGTCAGTGTTCGGCATGCCGGCGAAGACGAGACGCTCGGCGCGATGTTGCTGTCCGGCGGCATCGATGCACTCATCTCCGTGGACGTACCGAAGGAGTTGCGTGCGGGTGACCCGCGCGTCCGCCGCCTGTGGAGCGATTACGAGGCGGTCGAGCGCGATTACTACCGGCGTACGGGAGTATTTCCGATCATGCATCTGGTCGCCATCCGTAGGGACTACCTCGCTGAGCATCCGGACGCGCCGATGGCGATCTACGACGCCTTTCAACGCGCGAAGAACGAGCGGGCGGCGTTCTACTCGCAGCAGGCCGCCAAGCAGCACATGGCGCTCATGACGCCCTGGTTCAGTGCGCTGTACTCGAAGAACATCGCGACACTGGGTGAAGACTGGTGGCCGTACGGGGTGCGGAAGAACCGCACGGCGGTCGACACCTTCCTGCGCTATGCGCATCAGCAGAATCTGACGAGCAACCGTTTGACCTGCGATGACATCTTCGCGCCATCGACTCTGGATACGTGATGCTCCGCGGGTCGGGCCGATTCGTGGCCGGAAAACCGTGACGCGCAGTCACGGGGCGTGTCCGACACGTCGCTCATGCCTTGTCGTGGACGGTGACGACGTATCCGTCCGGGTCGGCGAAGGTGAATGCGACCCCGAAGGGGCCGGGTTCAGGTGCCCGGAGGATTGTCGTGCCTGCATTCACGAGGGAGTCATGCAACTCCTGTGCCGAGTGGCAGTGCAGCCACAGCGCCACACCGATGCCCGGGTGCGGGTCCGCCTGGTCGAGGTCGACGCCGGGAAGCGGTTCTCGTACTGTGAACGGAATCGGGGAGGTGTCGAAGACCACCGCGCCGGGGGGGCTGAAGGGGGCACGGCGCAGTCGGCGCTGCGTTCACGCATGGATGAAGTGCTGCGCCCACTGGGGCTCACCACGCCCCAGTTCTCCTGCCTGGACGCGATCAACCGATGTCCGGGCATTTCCAACTCCGAGGTCGCGCGCCGAGTGTTCGTCACTCGTCAGACCATGAACACGCTTCTCCGGGGACTGCAGCAGCGCGGGCTCGTCGAGCGCGGGGAGAGGGCCGAGACAGGTAGGTCGATTCCGACCGAGCTCACCCCGGAGGGCGAGCAGATCCTGGCTGA
>CAYVJJ010000011.1:0-13702 GCA_964451655.1 uncultured Mycobacteriaceae bacterium
CCCCCCCCCCCCCCCCCCCCCCCCCCCCCCCCCCCCCCCCCCCCCCCCCCCCGACTCGTGCTCTGCCGGTGACCGCAGCGCCAGGGCGCCCGATCTCCGGGGGCGATGGACCATGGTCGTCGGGTTGGTTCCGCGGGTAGCCCGCTGTGCGGGCGCTCAGGCGGTGTTCACGCGGACTCGGGCGGCGCCGGAGTCGTCGCGGCCGAGTCCTGCAGCGGCTGCGTCGGCGACGGGTCGTCGACGCGCGGCGGGTGCGGCGCGGGCTGCGGCGGAGCATTGCGGCGGCTGCGGAGGACGGCGGTCGCCACACCGCCGGTGAACACGGTGATCACCACGACAGCCGCCGTGAGCACCCCGATGCGCACACCCCACGACGGGCCGGCATCGCGCTGGAACCGGGCGGGCGTCAGCCGCTTCCTCCGGGCGGCGGGCACGAACGTCATGCCGTCCAATATCGCACAGCGGCGGTCCCGACTCATGTCTGCGGGTCGGCGGTGACCGCGACCCGGCGGGCCATGGCCTCGAACTCGTCGCGGTGCAGTTGCGCATAGACGGCTGCGCCCAGGGCGGAGGCGATACCCAGCGCGACTGCGGTCCTGCGCGCCCGGTGCGCGGACAGATGGCGGGCGACGGACGGGGCCGCGGTGACCCCGGCGCGTACCCGCCCTGGGGCTGCAGGCCCGGGTGCCGCAGACCCTGGAGCTGCGGAATGTGCGGAGGTCGTGTGCATCGAACTCACCTCGCGGAGTTGGGGGCGTCCGTGCACTAGAGGGTAGTCCCGGAAACCCGGCGGGGTAAGCGGTCGAAGGGCACCGGGGATGGCACGATGGTGGGCGTGACTTCACCGAATCAGACCGCAACCGCGACCCTGCACACCAACAAGGGCGACATCGTGATCGCCCTCTTCGGCAACCACGCGCCGAAGACGGTGGCGAACTTCGTCGGGCTGGCCGACGGTTCCCGCGAGTACAGCACCCAGAACGCTTCCGGCGGCACCAGCGGCCCGTTCTACGACGGCGCGATCTTCCACCGCGTCATCGACGGGTTCATGATCCAGGGCGGCGACCCCACGGGCACCGGCCGCGGCGGCCCGGGATACCAGTTCGCCGACGAGTTCCATCCGGAGCTGCAGTTCGACAGGCCGTACCTGCTGGCCATGGCCAATGCGGGCCCGGGCACCAACGGGTCGCAGTTCTTCATCACCGTGGGCAAGACGCCCCACTTGACCAATCGGCACACCATCTTCGGTGAGGTCGTGGATGCGGATTCCCGGGCCGTCGTCGATGCGATCGCCACCACCTCGACCGACCGCATGGACCGGCCCTCGGAGGACATCGTCATCAACTCGATCACCGTCGAGCAGGGCTGACGTATGAGCACTCCCGGCAGGGGAGAGACGCACCAGCCCCTGCCGGGGTGCTACCGGCATCCGGACCGGCCGACGGGGCTGCGCTGCTCCCGGTGCGGCCGGCCCGCATGCCACGAGTGCCTGCGGCAGGCGCCGGTCGGCTTCCACTGCGTCGAATGCGTCGACCAGGAACGCCGCGGCGCCTCCGCGCGCATCCCGACGGCCTCGGGCGGGGCCGGTCCGCTCGCGGGAGTGCGCTCCGCGCTGTCCGAGCGGCCCTCGGTGACCTACGTGCTCATCGCGCTCAACGTGCTCGCCTATCTGATCACCGCGGTCCAGGCGGGCAGCATCCTCGACAACAACCGCGGGTCCGCATTCTACGAACGCTTCGCCCTGGTGCCCGGGCTGGTCGCCAACGACGAATGGTGGCGGCTGTTGGGCAGCGGATTCCTGCACTTCGGCATCCTGCACCTGGCCGTCAACATGTACGCGCTCTACGTGGTGGGCATCGCCTGCGAGAACGCCATCGGCAAGCTCCGGTACTCGCTGGTGTACCTGGTAGGGCTGGTGGGCGGGTCCACCGCGGTGATGTTCGGTGCCTGGAACGGTCAGACGGCCGGCGCCTCGGGCGCGATCTTCGGGCTTTTCGGAGCGGTGCTGATCATCCTTCTGCGGCTGCGCCGCAATCCCAACATGATGATCGCGGTCATCGTCATCAACGTGATCATCTCGGTGTCGGTGCCAGGTATCTCGTGGCTGGGGCACCTGGGCGGCTTCCTGGCCGGTACCGCCGCCACGGCCGCGATCGTCTACGCGCCCGAGCTCCTGCGGGCGGTGGGCGTGCGGCAGCCGCAGCGGCCGATGATCTTCGGCGTCGGCTTCGCGGCATTGGCGGCACTGTTCGTGGTGGAGATCGTCCTCATCGCTCTGCAGATCGCGTCGCTGCGCGACCAGTACGGCCTGCTCCTTCCGCACCTGCGGTTCTGACCGGCCGACCCGCAGGACACCCCGCTCTCCCCAAGTTATCCACAGGCATATCCACAGGTGTGCACAAGTTACACACGTGTGATTCCGAGGGCTAAAGGCCTTTCGGCTCGGGGGGCACTGCACGAGCCTCGCGCAGTGCGGCGAAGACGCTGTCGGGACTGGCGCCCAGGTCCCACCGGGAGAGCAGCAGAAGCTTCTCCTGCGGCTCGCGCACATCGATCTCGAGGATCGGCACCCTGCGGGCCAGGCGCGGATACCGGACCACCCGCAGCCGGTAGATCTGGTCGACCCGGTACTCCTGATAGGTGAAAGGCGTGCGCACGGCCAGTCGCGGGCCCGCACCGCCCGCCGCGGGGATCACGCGCAGCCGCGGGCGCACCAGCCCGCCGATGGCCGCGATGATCACGAGCAGTACGGCGGCGATGCCGAGCAGACCGCGGCCGACGACGTCGTCCGAGTACGACGCCGATCCGGCGCCCAGCACCACGGCACCGACGACGGCGGCGACCACCGTCGCCCACTTCGGCGCCCATGCGAGGCCGCCGGACGCCTCCGGGCCGGTCATCGTCGCATCCCGCCCCCGCAACTTATCCACAGGAACTCTCCACAGGTGGGGAGAACTTACATCGGTGTAACTCGGGTGATCCGCAGCCGAGCGGGTGCGGCGACCTGCGCCACGGCCCGGGCACGGTCCGGGCCGCTAGCGCCAGCCCATCGTCATCACCAGGCCCGCCACCATGAAACCGAAACCGATCAGGTAGTTCCAGGCGCCCAGTTCCGCCATCCAGTCCAGCCAGGACGCGGCACCCGAGAGGTACATGAGGACCAGCCACAGAAGCCCGATGATCATCAGGCCCAGCATCACCGACACGTAGAGGGTGCTCGACGGGCCGCCGGAGACCTTCACGGGCGTGCGGTTGTCCGGGGCCGGGGCCCCGCCGCCCTTCTTCTTGCGAACCTTCGACTTGGGCATGGGTCCTCACTCGATCGCGTCCTGCTGTGGGCCGGCCGGTGCCGGGCCGCCTGCGCTGCGCACCCGGCCGCAGTGTGCTCCGCGGGGGCCGCGGCGTTTCCGGCACCGCCGCCTACACGCTAACCTAACCGCAGGGTATGCCGCATTGACGGCGCGACCGGCCGTGAGGAGGGGCGCCATCGAGAACCGGACGCAGGGCCCCGCCGAGGACGACGCAGGTCCCCAGGACGCCGACGGCGGCGCGTCGGCGGGCGCGTCAGCGGAGGCCGACAACCGCCGGCGCCGCGTGTGGCGCTGGGGGGTGCCTGTGGTCTGCCTGGTGATGGGGCTGCTGATCGCCCTCACCTATGTCAGTTCGCACGGCCGGGAACTGCGCACGGCGGACTCGGCACGCCTGTCCGACCTGGTCCGTCAGGCCCGAGACGACACCGACGCTGCCCTGCAGCGGCGCGACGAGCTCCAGTCGCAGCTCGATGCCCGGCAGGCCCGTGCCGCCCGCAGCGACGCCGGCGTCGCCGGCCTGCTGTCGCAGACGGAAGGCCTCGACGAGGAGGCCGGCCTCGGCCCGCTGACCGGTCCGGGGGTGACGATCACGCTGACGGACGCGAAGCGGGATGCGGCGGGTAACTACCCGGCGGGCGCCCGGCCGGATGACCTGGTGGTGCACCAGCAGGATGTGCAGGCGGTGCTCAACGCGCTGTGGGCCGGCGGCGCGGATGCGATCCAGGTCCAGGACCAGCGGGTGACCACGACGTCCGCGCCGCTGTGCATCGGGAACACCCTGCTGCTGGGCGGCCGCACCTACAGCCCGCCGTACGTGATCAAGGCGATCGGCCCCGTCGAGGCGATGCACCACGCACTGGACCGGGAGCGGGGCGTGCAGATCTACAAGCAGTACGCCGAGCGCTACGGGCTCGGCTATGAGGTGGTCGATGCCGAGACCCAGGACATCGTGGGTGCCGGTACCACCCCGCAGTTGCAGTACGCCCGGCCCGCCGGCGACTGACGCCGCAGCGGCGGAGCGGGCCGCGCAGGTGCGGCGACGAGCGATGCGTACGCCCCGACCAGCGACGATGGTGGTCGCGGCGGTAGTGTCTGCGCCATGCGGATCCTCGTCATCGACAACTACGACAGCTTCGTGTTCAACCTGGTGCAGTACCTGGGCCAGCTGGGCGTGGACGTCGATGTGTGGCGCAATGACGACGAGCGCCTGGCCGACGCGGACGCGGCGCTCGACGGATATGCGGGCGTGCTGATCAGCCCCGGGCCGGGGACGCCGCAGCGGGCGGGTGTCGCGATGGACCTCATCCGCCGCTGCGGCGAGCGGCGGCTCCCCGTGCTGGGGGTGTGCCTGGGGCACCAGGCCATAGGCGCGGTGTTCGGCGCGACGGTCACCCGCGCGCCGGAGCTGCTGCACGGCAAGACCAGCGTGGTCACGCACGACGGAACCGGAGTGCTGCACGGCGTCCCCAGCCCGTTCACCGCGACCAGGTACCACTCGCTGACGCTGGATCCTGCGACGATCCCGGACGAGCTGGCCGTGACGGCGCGTACGGACACCGGCGTGGTGATGGCGGTGCGGCACCGGGAGCTGCCGATCGACGGCGTCCAATTCCACCCGGAATCGGTGCTCTCCGAGGGCGGGCACCGGATACTGGCGACCTGGCTGCGCGGGTGCGGGATCACCGTGGCCGACGGTCTGGTCGATCGGCTGGAGGCCGAGGCGGCGGCCACCGCGGCGGGAGCGGTCTAGGCGCAATCGGCCCGTCCCCCGCGGCGCAGCCCCGGTCAGGCTTCAGCCCCGGTCAGGCTTCAGGCCGCCCCGTCCTCAGTCGGGGATGCCGAGTCTGCCCACGTCCACGGTGACGGTCCCGTCCTTCGCGATGGTCGCGCCGGGGCCCGGTGACTGCTTGGAGATCTTTCCCACCTCGGACGGCACCAGCGTGGACACCGGGTGCTGGGTGACCGCGTCTCCGGTCCAGCCGGCGTCCTTGAGGGCGCTGGTGGCCTGCGAGGGCGTCATGCCGGACAGGTCCGGCATCCGGATCCGGTTGCCGCGGGAGACCGTGATGGTGATCGTCTTGCCCTGCTCCAGTCTGCTGCCCCCGCCGGGGTCGGTGCTGAGTACGGTGCCGTCGGGCTGGGTGCTGTCCGCCTGCTGGACGGTGTATTCGAAACCGGCGCCCTCGATGTTGCCCTGGGCGCGGCTGAGGTCCTGGCCGACCACGTCCGGCACACGGATCATCTGCGGGCCGCTGCCGAGGGTCAGTGTGATGGCCGTGCCCGCATTGACGGTGACGCCCGCGGACGGGTCCTGGGCCACCACCTTGCCGTTCTGGCCCTCGGTGGACGGCTTGTGGTCCACCTCGTCGGCCACCGTCAATCCGGCGTCGGTGAGCGCCTTGTCCGCCTCGTCCTGCGTCAGGCCGTCCAGACGCGGCACGGATACCTGTCTGGGCCCGTCGGAGACGACGAGGGTCACCGTGCGCCCCTTGTCGACGACGGTGCCGGCCGCGGGCGCGGTGTCCATGACGGTGTCCTTGGGCACGGTCGGGTCGGGTTTGCGCTGCAACAGCACGTTGAGCCCCAGGTTCTGCAGCGACAGCTGAGCGTCCGCCGCCGCCTGGCTGGTGACATCGGGCACCGTCACCTGGCCGCCGCCGCCCGAGCCGGGGCGCCCCACCAGGAAGAACGCGGCGCCTCCGGCGACGATGAGCAGGGCCACCAGGGCGAACACCCATCGCATGCGGGAGCGGTTCTGCCGCTGTGCCGGTGCGGGCGCATCGTCGACGGCCGCCGCGGTCACTCCGCCGATGCGGTGCGGTGCGGCGGGCGCGGTGCCGAAGATGGTGGTGCGCTCCTCGTCGCTCATCACCAGCGGCGCGCTGGGGCGCTGCCCGGAGAGCACCTTCACCAGATCGGCACGCATCTCCGCAGCCGTCTGATAGCGGTTGGCGGGGTTCTTGCTGAGTGCCTTGAGGACGATCGAGTCGAGGTCGTCGGGCACGTCGGGGTTGACCAGCGACGGCGCCGTCGGTTCCTCGCGCACGTGCTGGTAGGCGACGGCGACGGGGGAGTCGCCGGTGAACGGGGGCTCGCCGGCGAGGATCTCGTAGAGCACGCAGCCGAGCGAATAGATGTCCGAGCGCGAGTCCACGCGCTCGCCGCGCGCCTGCTCCGGCGACAGGTACTGGGCCGTGCCCACCACCGCGGCGGTCTGGGTCATGGTGCTGGTGCTGTCGGACATGGCGCGCGCGATGCCGAAGTCCATCACCTTGACCTCGCCGGCGCGGTTGATCATCACGTTCGCGGGCTTGATGTCGCGGTGGACGATCCCGTTCTGGTGGCTGAAGTCCAGTGCGGAGCACACGTCGGCGATGACGGCGGCGGCGCGTCGCGAGTCCATCGGGCCGTCGCGGCGCACCAGGTCGCGGAGAGTGTCGCCGTCGACGTACTCCATGACGATGTACGGCAGCGGCCCGTCCTCGGTCTCCGCCTCGCCGGTGTCGTACACGGCGACGATCGACGGATGGTTGAGGGCGGCCGCGTTCTGGGCCTCGCGGCGGAAGCGCAGATAGAACGAGGGATCGCGTGCCAGATCGGCGCGCAGCACCTTGATGGCGACGTCGCGGCCCAGCCTGTCGTCCCGGGACAGGAACACCTCGGACATGCCGCCGAAGCCGATCGTCTCGATCAGCCTGTAGCGGTTGGACAGTTCGCGAGGGGTCGTCATGGCGTCATTTCCCGGGTGTCGGCGGTGGGCGTGCGCTCGGCGCCGGCCGGCTCGCGCCGGTCGGTGGTGCCGTTGAGCGAGGCGCCCTCGTTCCGGCCTCTGGTGCGGGTGGGCTGCTCGGTGGTGGTCCTCGTCGTCGTGGTCGTCCGCTGCGTCGTGGTCGTGGTCGTGTCCGGCGGGCGCGTGGTGGTCGTCGTGGGCGGCTGCGTCGTCGTCGTGGTCGTCGTCGGCGGCCGGGTCGTGGTGCGCTGCGTGGTCGTCGGCGGCCGGGTCGTCGTGGTCGTCTGGTGCGTGGTGGTGTGCGGCAACGGCGGCGTGGCGTCCGATCCACCGCCGTCGATCGCGTCGGCGAACAAGATGCCGCCCGTGATCATCGCCGCCGCGAGCAGCACCAGAGCCGCGGCCCACGCGACCGCCTTCTGGCCGGTGGACCACTTCCCCCGCTTGCCTGCGGCGGCCGCGGACACGGGGGCGGGGTGCGCTTGCGACATGCCGGTGGGCGCCGGTCCCCCGACGCGCGTGGGCGGCATGACCGACGTGGCGGGGGCGCCGCCGGCGACGGCGGCGGGGGGCGGTGGACGGCGGCCGGCGCGCACCGCGGCGACGGCGGCCGCGAACTCACCGCCGTCGCGGTAGCGCAGCGCCGGGTCCTTCGTGAGCGTGATCTCGACCAGCTCGCGCACGGGCGCCGGCACGGATTCCGGCAGCGGCGGCGGGGCCTCGCCGATGTGCTGCTGCGCGATGGCCACCGTGCTGTCCGCGCGGAACGGACGCGCCCCGGTGAGCGTCTCGTAGGCGATGACGCCCAGCGAGTACACGTCGGAGGCGGCCGTGGCCTCGTGGCCCAGCGCCTGCTCGGGGGCGATGTACTGCACCGTGCCCATCACCATGCCGGTGCGGGTGACGGGTGCGGCATCGATGGCCTTGGCGATACCGAAGTCGGTGATCTTCACCTGGCCGGCCGGGGTGATCAGGATGTTGCCGGGCTTGACGTCCCGGTGCACCAGCCCCATGCGGTGCGCGGCCTGCAGCGCCTGTCCGCACTGCTCGAGCATGTCCAGCACCAGTTCCACCGGCACGGTGCCCATGCGCCTGATGACCGCGTTGAGCGGCTCGCCGCGCACCAGTTCCATCACCAGGTACGGGATGGATGAGCCCTGCGGGTCGGTGGTCTCGCCGTAATCGAAGACACCGGCGATCCCCGGGTGGTTCAGACGCGCCGTGGTGCGGGCCTCGGTGCGGAACCGCTCGAGGAATTCCGGGTCGTCCGAGTACTCCGGTTTGAGGATCTTGACGGCGACCTCGCGGTCCAGCCGCAGGTCCACCGCCTCCCACACGGCGCCCATTCCGCCGGTGGCGATGTGCCGCTGGAGCCGGTAGCGCTCCGCGATGATCGCTCCGCCCTGCAACGCCATGTCACTGCCCCCCTTGCACGGCGGCCTCGATGACCGCGCGGCCGATGGGGGATGCGATCTTGCCGCCGGTGGCGGACAGGCCCGCGTTGCCGCCGTCCTCGACGATCACCGCGACGGCGATCACCGGGTTCTGGGCGGGCGCGAAAGCGATGTACCAGCCGTGCGGGGGCGTCTGCTTGGGGGTGGCGCCGTGCTCGGCGGTACCGGTCTTGGAGGCGATCTCCACGCCGGGGACGCTGCCCGCGCCGGTGGTGTCCTGTTCGGAGGCGATCATCATCTTGGTGAGCTCGTCTGTCACGTCGGGAGGAATGGCCTGCCCCGGGGAGGTGGGCTTGGTGACGGACAAGGTCTTCAGATCCGGGCCTTCCAACTTTTCGACCAGGTAGGGCTGCATGCGCACCCCGCCGTTGGCGACTGTAGCCGCGATGACGGCGTTCTGCAGGGGCGTGATGGCCACGTCGCGCTGCCCGATGCTGGATTGGCCCAGCGCAGCGTCATCGGGGATGGTGCCCAATGTGGAATCGGCCACGGGCAGCGGGATCGACGGCGTGTCCGGGCCGAACCCGAAATCGTGCGCGGTGTCGCGCAGCGCGTCGGTGCCGTACTCGATGCCCAGCTGCGCGAACGCGGCGTTGCAGGATTTGGCGAACGCTTCGATCATCGAGACCGTGTCACCCGGCCCGCAGCGCTCGTCGGCATAGTTGTGCAGCACGGTGTCGGTCCCGGGCAGCGTGAGCCCCGCGGCGGCCGTCAACTGGTCGTCGACGGTGGCCCCGTGCTCCAGCGCCGCGGCCGAGGTGATCACCTTGAAGGTGGAACCGGGCGGGTAGGTCGCCGAGATGGCGCGGTTGAGCATCGGCGAGCGCGGATCCGTGTGCAGGCGGTTCCAATTCTCGGCCACCTCGTTGCCGTCGTGCCCCGCGAGCAGGTTGGGGTCGTAGCTCGGCGAGCTGACCATCGCCAGGATCGCGCCGGTGCGCGGATCCAGCGCCACCACCGAGCCGGTGAGGCCCTGGGAGTTCAGCTGGTCGTAGGCCACCTGCTGGAGCACCGGGTTGATGGTGGTCTCCACGTTGCCCCCGCGCGCGTCGCGTCCGGAGACCAGGTCGAACAGCCGGCGTCCGAACAGGCGGTCGTCGGAGCCGCTCAGGATCTGGTCCTCGGCCTTCTCCAGCCCGCTGCTCGCGTAGTTGAGCGAGTAGAAGCCGGTCACCGGCGCGCTCGCTTCGGGGCTGGTCGGAGCGTTGGGGCTCTCCGGGTACACCCGCAGGAACCGGAACCGGTCGTCGGTTTCGACCGAAGCCGCCAGCACCTGCCCGTCGGCGGAGATCTGCCCGCGCTGACGCGAGTATTCGTCCACCAGCACGCGCTGGTTGCGGGGGTCGGCGCGCAGTTCGTCCGCCTTGAACACCTGCAGGTAGGTGACGCCGGCGAGGAGGACCACCACCATGGCCATGACGAGCATGGCGACGCGGCGCATCGGTGTGTTCATCGGACCCTCCTCACCATTTCGGTGGGGGCGTCGGCGATCGGGGTCGGGTTGCGGCGCGCGGGCGGCCCCGGGGGCCGGCGGGCCTCGTCCGAGATGCGGAACAGGATCGCCAGCAGGATGTAGTTGGCCAGCAGTGACGAACCGCCGTACGACATGAACGGCGTGGTCAGCCCCGTGAGCGGGATCAGCTTGGTGACGCCGCCGACGACCACGAACAGCTGGAACGCCAGCGTGAACGACAGCCCCGCGGCCAACAGCTTGCCGAAGCTGTCGCGCACGGCGAGGGCGGTGCGCAGACCCCGGATGACGAGGATCGCGAACAGCATCAGCACGGCCGCGATCCCGATCAGTCCCAGCTCCTCGCCGACCGTGGCCATGATGAAGTCCGTCTTGGCGAACGGCACCGTGTTCGGCTGCCCACTGCCCAGTCCGGTGCCCGCCAGTCCGCCGGTGGCGAAGCCGAACAGCGCCTGCGAGATCTGATAGCCGCTGGTGTTGTAGGTGGCGAACGGGTCCAGCCACACCTCGACGCGCTGCCGGAAGTGCGAGAACAGGAAGTACGCGGCCAGGGCCGCCAGCAGGAACAGGGCGATCCCGATGAGCAGCCAGCTCACTCTGTCGGTGGCGACGTAGATCATCACCAGGACCGTGCCGAAGATCAGCAGCGCGAAGCCCAGGTCCTTGTTGAGCACCGCGATGCCGATGGCGAGGACGACGGCCACCACCAGCGGGGCCAGGTCGCGCGCCCGGGGCACGTCGAGGCCGAACACGTGCTTGCCGGCGGAGGTGAACAGGTCTTTCTTGGACACCATGAACGCCGCGGTGAACACGATGATGAGGATCTTCGCGAACTCGCCGGGCTGGATGGAGAACCCGGCGACCCGGATCCAGTTGCGGCCGCCGTTGACCTGGCTGAACTGCGCGGGCAGCAGCGCAGGGATGATCAGCAGGACCAGACCGATCAGGCCGAGGGTGTAGCTGTAGCTCGAGAGCACCCGGTGATCACGCAGGAAGTACAGCACCACGGCGAAGCAGACCAGGCCGACCAGAGTCCAGATGATCTGCTGGTTGGCATCCGAGCTGGGGGCCGAGTTGCCCATGAACGCCTGAGTCTCCGCGTCCGCCAGGTCCAGCCGGTGGATGAGCACCAGCCCCAGCCCGTTGAGAAGCGCGACGATCGGCAGCATGATCGGGTCCGCGTACGGCGTGAACCGGCGGATCGCGAGATGCGCGAGCACCATCAGGACCGTGTAGGCGGCCGCATACTTGGCGAGCGCCCAGGTGAGGTGCTGCTCCATCGCGACCTCGACGATCACGAGCGCCGCGAAGACGACGACGATCGCGAACAGCGTCAGCCACAGCTCCGCGGTCCGGCCGCTCTTGGTCTGCGGCGGCGGCGCGAAGCCGCCCGGCGGGCTGTGGAACGCCGTGTCCTCGGCGGGGGAGTTCGGGGCGCTCATCATGCACCCACCCGGCAGTTGTGGCCCGGTACCTGGCCGGGGGAGTATTCAGTGGCCGGCCCTGCCCCGGCGCCGCCCGTGTTCTCCGTCGGCGTCGGCGAGGGTGCAGGAGCCGGCGAGGGTCCAGGCGTCGGCGTCGGTGCAGGTGCCGGTGCGCCGGGCGCAGGAGGCTGCGACGGCTCGCCGCCGGGAGCAGGCGCGGGCTCGGCGGGCGTGCACACGGGCAGCAGCTCGGAGCGCACCAGCTGGCCGATCTGCTGCTGCGCGTCGTCGAGGCTGCCGCCGGGCAGCCCGGAGCGCACCTGCTCGCGCGCCGACGGCTGCAGGTCGTCGATCGTCAGCAGGTCGCAGTCGGCCGGGTCGAAGTCCGGCTTGACCAGCTGCAGGGTGCCTTCGTCGTCGACGCACCCCACCTGCTCGACGCTCTGCATCGATATGCCGAGGACGGAGCCCGGGATGCCGCGGTGCACCGCCACCAACCCGTCGGACTCGCCGACGTAGTAGCTGCTGCGGATCCACATGACCGCCACGGTGACGCCGATCCCGGCGAGGACCACGAGCAGCGCGGCGACGAAGCCGATGCGGCCCCACCGGCGTTTGCGGGGGGTCGGCGGCGGCTGGGTGGCCAGTACCCGGCGCGGCTTGGCGGCCGGCGGGCGCATCGCGGCGGCGCGTCCGGCGGCGGTGTCCGGCGGCGGCGCGTCCTCCTCGTCGTCATCGGAAGCCGCGCCGCCGACGATCGGCTGGCTCTGCCCGTAGTCGAGGTCGATCACGTCCGCGACGATGACGGTGATGTTGTCCGGACCGCCGCTGCGCAGAGCGAGCTCGATGAGCCTGTCCGCGCACTCTCCGTGGTCGCCCTGCCGCATCGTCTCCGCGATGGTCTCCGTGCTCACCACGTCGGACAATCCGTCCGAGCACAGCAGGTAGCGGTCGCCCGCCCGGGACTCGCGCATGGTCAGAGTGGGCTCGACGTCGTTTCCGGTGAGCGCCCGCATGATCATCGAGCGCTGCGGGTGGGACTTGGCCTGCTCGGTGGTGATGCGTCCCTGGTCCACAAGTGACTGGACGAAGGTGTCGTCCCGGGTGATCTGGGTGAACTGGTCGTCGCGCAGCAGGTAGGCGCGGGAGTCGCCGATGTGCACCAGGCCCAGACGGCTGCCGGCGAAGAGGATGGCCGTGAGCGTGGTGCCCATGCCCTCGAGCTCCGGCTCCTCGTCGACATGGTCGGCGATGGCCTCGTTGCCCGCGCGGGTGGCGGCTTCGAGCTTGCCCAGCAGGTCGCCGCCCGGGTCGTCGTCGTCGAGCGGGGCGAGGGCGGCGATCATCAACTGCGAGGCGACCTCGCCGGCGGCGTGCCCGCCCATGCCGTCCGCCAGCGCCAGCAGCCGTGCGCCGGCATAGACGGAGTCCTCGTTGTTGCCGCGCACCAGCCCGCGGTCGCTGCGCGCGGCGTACTTGAGCACCAGGGTCACGGGCGCAACTCGATCACAGTCTTGCCGATGCGCACAGGCGTGCCCAACGGGACCGGCGTCGCCGTGGTGACCTTGACCCGGTCCAGATACGTGCCGTTGGTGGAGCCGAGGTCCTCCACATACCATTCGGCGCCGCGCGGGGTCAGTCGCGCATGCCGGGCCGAGGAGTAGTCGTCCGTGAGGACGAGCGTCGAATCGTCGGCCCTGCCTATGAGTACGGGCTGAGTGCCGAGCGTGATGCGGGTACCCGCCAGGGCGCCCTGGGTGACCACGAGGTGCTTGGCCACCTTTGCGCGCCGCCCGCTGATCCGGGCGGGTTTGACCGGGTAGCGGGCGGTGGAGAAGCGGGAGCCCGATGCGGCGTAGACGTCGGTGCGCAGCACCCGCAGGACCGCCCACACGAAAAGCCACAGGAGCAGTAGGAACCCGCCGCGCGTCAGCTGCAGCACCAGGGCTTGCACGGTGGTCCACCTCCTGTGGGCGACGGGTGACTCCGTCACCGTGGTCTGTCTGTCGTGTGCGGGAACGGGCCCGCGGCGGCGCGCGCGAGGCGACCCGCGTGGCCGCAGCCGCACACCGTTCACACGGCGGACGGCATGCGGCCGGGTAGCTCTCACAGCCGAAAGCCACGAGGGCCGGACCGGCTCCCGCCGCTGCAGTGCACTACCGGTTGATCATCGTACTTGTGTGTGCGGACACCGCGCCGGGGTCGCGGAGTAAAACACTGCGACCTGCGTGGACGGCAACGATATCCGGCGGAATGTACGGCCTCGTGAGCGGAACCGGACCGCGATCTCGTCAGCGGAACCGGACCGCGAT
>CAYVJJ010000011.1:13802-24863 GCA_964451655.1 uncultured Mycobacteriaceae bacterium
ACGGCCTCGTGAGCGGAACCGGACCGCGATCTCGTCAGCGGAACCGGACCGCGATGTCCGTGTGCCCCACGCGGATGATGTCGCCGTGGGCCAGCTGCCACTCGGTGACGGGGGTGCCGTTGACGACGGTGCCGTTGGTGGAGTTGAGATCCACCAGCAGGGCGACGGCGCCGTCCCACTGCACATCCGCATGCTGGCGGGAGACGCCCGTATCCGGGATGCGGAACTGGGAGGCCTGCCCGCGGCCGATCACATTCGAGCCCTGCCGCAGGTCGAAGGTGCGACCGCTCCCGTCGTCCAGGACCAGGCGCACGCCCTGGGTGCGCGGCTGCGCCCAGGCGCCGTATCCGCCGGTCTGCGGGTACCCCTGCGTGTACTCCTGCGCCTGGTAGTCCTGCGGCGGATAACCCTGTTGCCGGCCGTCCTGGAATCGGTCCTGGTCGGCATAGCCCTGCTGGGGGTATCGCGGGTCCGCATAGCCAGGGGCGCCGTACTCCCCGGCACGGTGATCCCCGGCGCTGTAGTCCTGGTGCTGCGGGCCGGGCGCGCCGTAGCCCGGACCGGGGTACCCCTGCCCGGGTCCCGCGTAATCGAAGTGGGCGTACCCCTGGGGGCCGGGACCCGGGTAGTCCTGTCCGCGCTCGTCCGCCGGTCCGTACTCCGGGCCCGGGACGCCCTGCGGGGGCGCGCCTGGGGCACGGCCCTGATCGGCCGGATGGTCCTGCTGCGCGCCGGAGCGGTCGTACCCGCGTCGTTCGTACTCCGGCTGTCCGGGCTCTGCGGGCTGTGCGTATCCGCCCTGCCCGTACCCGCCGTACCCGCGCTGCGCGTACGCCTGTCCGTAGCGCTCGTCGGGCCGTGCCCGCTCGTCATCGGGGGGCGGGGCGGGCGACGCGCCGAGGCGGTCCATTGCGCCCGGACGGTAGCGTTCGGACGGCAGCGCGCCGCCCACTGCGCCTGCGGCCCCTGCCGCACCGGCGGCCTCCACGGCGCCGGCGCGCTCGGAGGGAGGAGGAGCAGGGCGACCGCCGCGCGGCTCCGGCCGCGGCTGCATGGGTACCGGCTCGGAGGAGACGCTGAAGCCCGCATCCGGACTGCTTCCGGCATCCGGGTCCAGCGCGCTGCGCGCCCGGAACTGACCGGTGTGCAGGTTGGGCGACGACTGGAGTTCCACCGAGACGTCACCGTAGGTCTGCCAACCCTGGTCGTCGATGTAACCGGCGAGATGAGTCGCGAACGAGCGCAGGGTGAGTTCCGCGTCCGCCGTGAGGTTCTGCTCGTCGGAGTCGCTGACGGTGAGCACGTAGTGGTTGGGGACCACGGACCGGCCCCCCTGCACGCGGAGGCCGTCGGAAGCCTCGCGGCGCAGCGCGGTCTCGACCTCCGCCGGCATGATCTTGCCGCCGAACACCCGCGCGAAGGCGTCGTCCACAGCGCCCTCCAACCTGCGCTCGAAGCGCTGAACAAACCCCACCGACTGCCTCCTCTCCCGCCGCGCGGCGTAACCGAGTGAGCAGGAGCGGAAACTCCTGGCACTTCGAGGATACTGGGCCGGTACGGCTACACCGTTCCGCATGTGCTGTCAATCATTGTCACCGCATCCGGCGCGGCGCGCATCGATGCAGTTCACAACACGCATCGATGCAGATCATGATGTCTGAACAGGTAATTTGAGGGGGTTCCGAGCGCCGTGCTAGTCTCGATCGCGTTGCTCGGGCGAGTGGCGGAATGGCAGACGCGCTGGCTTCAGGTGCCAGTGTCCTTCGGGACGTGGGGGTTCAAGTCCCCCTTCGCCCACAGATGAGCGGTTCAAGCTACGAACCGGTACGAGGTCAGCCTGGATTTATCCAGGCTGACCTCGTTTTTTGTTGCTCTGGGTTCGGTGTCGTGCACATCTCGGGACTTGGGGTGCAAAGTCCCGAGGTGGTCAGTCAGTGCACAGGTGTTCCAGGCATGCGGACAGTGACGTTGCGTCCACTGGCGATGGTGCAGACGGGTCTGTTTCCAGCCGCTGGGTAGTGGTTGGCTGTGATGTGGCGCGCCCGTGGCATTGCGACGGCCAATAAAGCCCCTTCGATGTAGGGGATGGGGCGGGCTGTGGAGTTGGCAAGCAGCATTCCGTCGGGTCCTGCGACGGTCTGGTCAGTAGGCAGAGCCGTGGTGTCGCGCTGCACTCGTTGTTGTTGATGTGAGGGAACGCATTGCGCGCGGATCTAGTGCCCGACTTGTTTGGGTCACGTTCACTGGAGCGCGGGTGCTGACCTCTGGGCCGAACCGTCCGAATCCCCTGCGCACCGGCATGTCCATTCAGATGCTTGGTTGGGGGTGATGCGCTGGGAGGGAAGGTACACCCACCGCACAGGCTTGTTCCGAAACTCGTGACCACCCATGGGAACGTGACGTTGGGGTCTGGACCCGCCTCTGTGTCCCGTCGCTACGGATACAGGAGCAGTTGTCTGCGGGGCGCGCGGTCGACCGCAGGCGGCTCGGCCCATTCAAAACTACCCTGCCGCTGAGTTGGACGGGGGTGACCATCCTGACGTAGCAGCGGTGGTGACATCGTGCAGTGCGGCGCTGAAGGAGCGATCTGGCAGAAGCGCTTCAGGCCAACGTTTGCTCCACCCTGGGTCGGGCGCGAGAACGAAGTCGCGTATAGCGGACGCATCGGTGAAGGCGTTGAACCCCGGTGCGAACTGTTCGCCGCTTCGGGTTTCGGTGCCGAAGGAAAACACGCCCGCCACGGTGGCGGTGCCGTCTGCCGACCGGGTGACAGCCGGGCTGCCGCTGTCGCCGAACCCGCCGTTGACCCCGTCCGCCTCGGCGCAGAACACCGATTCCGGATCGACTACCGCCGGGGTTTGCGCGGCGCAATCGTCGTGCGTGATCGTTGTCAGTGTGGCGTGCTGAAGCTCGTCGGGCTTTCCTCCCTCGGGCGTCCAGCCGTGCCCGTACAGTTCGATCGGCGTACCGGGCGTAGGGGTGGAGCGGGCCAGTTGTGCTGGCCGCACGTCGGTGACGGGCGCGGAGAGTTGGAGCACCGCGGCATCGAAGACGCCGGAGGCAGCGTCCGGATCTTCGGGCGCCGAGGGTGAGGGGACGACTCGGAAATCCGGGTGTATCGCGATCGCAGTCACACGACGCACTTCGGCCGGGGCGCTCAGCGGCGCCGCGCCGATCTGCACCTGATACGCGACCGGGTCGATCGGCACTGGTTCGGATTTCCAGGGCAGATCGAACGGCGCGACTACACAATGCGCAGCGGTCAATACACGGTCCGGCGTGATCAGCGTCCCACCGCACTGGTGCCGCACCGCCGGGTCGCCGGGCACGTTGTAGAGAATCGAAGCCATCCACGGTGCGTTCTGCGCATGCGCCGGTACTCCTCCAGACATCGCCGCAGCGGACGACGGTAGCGTTACTGCCGCCGCACCGGTCAGTGCTATTGCGGCCGAGACGACCGCCGCGGTCTTTCTTCCGTGAGGCATAGGGTTCCTTTCTCTCAATCGTTGGGCCTGCGCGTGTGATCGAGGATCCCGCGCTCGATCGGTCGGCACACCTCAGACGCCGCCAGCGTCAGCAGAATTCCCGCCACTACGGTTGCCAGTACGACCACGATTCCGGTGGGGCTCACGTCTAACAACGTCATGAATGGGGTCGCCAGCAAAAAGCCCACGCAGACCGATAGTGCGAGCGTGGTCACCATCGGCATGAGAACTTGGCGGCGCCGGATCGACGCGAGCAGGCGCCGCGGCACGCCGGCGCGATCCATGGAGATCGCCTCGTCGGACCGGTCGAGTACCAGCGCGGCCTGGCTGATCAACGTCGATACAGCAGCGACGATCAGGCCGAAGATCAAGGTGATGACCGCGCCTGTCTGTAGGTCTGCAACGACCGTGGCGGTACCGGGATTTTCACCGAGGGATTGATCATCGGCGGGCAGAATCGAGATGTACGCCGCGATCATGCCGAGCAACGCCACAGCAGAGACGTTGCGCCATGCGCCGCGCGGATCGTCGATGACCCGCCGCATCGCCACCAGCCGCGCCAGCGACCCCGTGGCCACGCCGGGACGCGCGATGAGTTGGAGCACCCAGGGGCCGACGAGGTTCACCGCCCCGACGACCAGTAAGACCATCGCGACCATCGGTGCATACGATGTGAGCGACACAGCACCCGCATTCGGGGCGAAAACCTGCGCGAATACGGCAAACGCCACAATCGCCACCACGAATGCCGCGGCCCGCCGAGCTCGCAGCCCCTTAGGGGCGTGCTGGGCGGCAACACCGAGCGGAGAGATCCGCACGCGTCGCAGGCCCGCAACGGTCGAGACCGCTGCCAGCCCGAGCAGAACGGCCATCAATGCAATCACTAGCCACCATGGCGGCAGCAGTTCCGCAGCATCGATGTGCTGGCCCTGGAACGGCACCGCCTGCCACACGGGCAGGGTCGCGAACCACAATCCGGATCCGGCTGCGGTGCCGACGATCGCCTGCGCGAGCGTGTCGATGACGGACATCGCGACGACCTGGCCACCGCTCATGCCGACGAGACGCAGGGTCGCCAAGCGGCGTTCACGCCCGCGGGCCCCAAGGCGGGCGGCGGCCGCGCCCAAATTGAGCACCGGGATCACCAGAATTGCACAGGCGATCGCGGCGAGAACAACGTAAGTCTGCAGGATTGCGTCGGCCGTCTCGGCGTCGATGTCCAAGGCCGCGCGGATCTGGGCTGTCGGCTCCTGCCAGCGCCCGACGAACATCCACGTTCCGCCCGCCACTGTTAACGTCAAAAACGCCGATACTGTGAACGCCAATACGGCGAGCGCATCCAGGATGCCGTTGCCGCGCCCGGCCCGCACGCGAGCTGCTGCGAGCCGCGGAGTCAGCGACACTGCCGGATTCATGAAGTCGCCTCGGTCGTGCGGTCGGCGTGGACCATCGCGTCACGTAGTTCGACAAGTCGTGAACACCATGCGGCCACCTGGGGATCATGGGTAACCAGCACGAGCGTCGCCCCGGCCATGGCGGTGGTGGTCGTGAGGATCTGCATTGCCTCGTGCCCCGTGGCCTGGTCGAGGGCCCCGGTGGGCTCGTCAGCGAACACAACGTCGGGCGAATGGACCATGGCGCGGGTGATCGCGACGCGCTGTGCTTGACCTCCGGACATTTCCCCCGGGCGGCGCCGGCGCTCGTCGGCGAGCCCGGTGCGTTCAAGCCACTCATCGGCGGTGCGCAGGGCACTGCGCCGTGAAACGCCAGCGAGCAACAGCGGCAGCGCGACGTTCTCGCGGGCCGGCAGCTCCGGCAGCAGCTGGCCGTCCTGGAACACGAAACCGAACCGCTCACGCCGCAGCTGTGAGCGCTGCGAATCCGAGAGCGTGGAGACGACGGTGTCCCCTAATCGGACGGTGCCGGCGTCCGGCCGCAGAATTCCGGCGAGGCAGTGCAACAGAGTCGATTTCCCCGAGCCCGACGGCCCCATCACCGCCACCGACTGCCCCCCGGGAATCTGCAGGTCTATGCCCGATAGGGCGCGCACAGTTCCGAAGGACACGGATAATCCCTGGGCCTGCAGCAGTGCTGTGTGTGAACTCATGGTCCTCATCCCATCGTGTCCGGCCGCGCGCGCCAATGCAGCTGGCTCCCGTATTGAGGGTGGAGCTGAGTCCACCCTGCGGCGGCCCGACGGGGTACTGCGGTGTTGCTACCGTGAGGCCATGGTCCAACAGGCCACGTCGAAGACGACGATCCGGTCGCGCCGGTTGTTCTGGACGCAGTACACCGTCGGCATCGTTGCGGGGATCATCGTCTTGATCGTGTTGGCGACCGCTGGCCGTACGAGATTGTGGTCTCCGGTCGGTGTCGTGCTGGTCATCGTGGTGGCGACCATGGTGCTTCGAGCGCTCGAACGCCGTCGGCCGGGCGTTCGTGACGGCTACGAAGACGCTAGCCAGTGGGCACGGCATGTGCGCGAGCTGCGGGCGTCCCGCTTAGAGATCGTCACCGCATTCGAAATCGAGCGCCGCCGCATCGAACGCGACCTGCACGATGGCGCTCAGCAACACCTCGTGGCGGCGTCGCTGAAACTCGGCGAGGCCGCCTATCTCCTCGGAGTCGAGGATAGTGACGTACGCCAAGTGGCCAGCCTTCTCGGGGAAGCGCAGGACGCTACCGAATCCTCGCTGTCCGCACTGCGCGCGACAGTGTCCGGCATCCACCCGACGGTCCTATCCGACCTAGGCCTGCATGCTGCTGTGGTCGATCTAGCCGACCACTCAGCGCTCGACGTGACCATCCGCTGCCCGCATGTTCTGCCACCGGCGCCAGCCCCGGTGGCCGCAGCAGCATATTTCCTGGTGTCCGAAGCTTTGACCAATATCGCGAAGCATGCGCCGCAGGCGAGCGCGACGGTGCTGCTCGCCGCCGACGAACACCTGCACGTATCGATCGTTGACAATGGTCCAGGTGGCGCGCACATGCAGCCCGGGCACGGGCTATCCGGCCTGTCCGAGCGGCTCGACGCATTCGGTGGATCGCTGATGGTGACCAGCCCTACTGGCGGACCGACGACCCTCAAAGCGCGGCTGCCGCTGCTGCTGGAGACTGGTCAATCCGGGATCAGCGCGGATTCTCGGATGGAAGGCCCCCGATGCGACTGATCATGGCCGAAGATGCCGCGCTGCTGCGTGCCGGCCTCGTGGGTCTGCTCGAACGGCAGGGCCACCAAGTAACTGCGCAGGCCAGCAACGCGCCCGAGTTGGAAGCTGTTGTACACGTGGCCGCGCAGGACGGAACACTGCCCGACGTAGTTATCACTGACGTGCGCATGCCCCCGACGATGAGCGACGACGGGCTGGCCGCGGCCATGCGTATTCGCTCGCGGTATCCGGGAATCGGAATACTGATCCTGTCGCAGTACGTGGCCACCGGCTACGCGGCGGATCTCTTCGCCGGCAGTGGCGACTGCGCCAGTGGTTCGTCAGGTGGGCTGGGGTATTTACTCAAAGAACGAGTGGCTCGTGTCGCTGACTTCCTCGATTCCTTGGCGATCGTCGCGCGCGGTGGAACGGTGATCGACCCCGAGGTGGCGTCACAGCTGGTTGCTAACCGGCGCAGCGCACTCGACACGCTTTCACCACGTGAGCATGAAGTGCTCAAACTTATGGCCCGGGGAATGAGCAACGCACAGATCGCCGAGCAGTTGGTGCTGTCCGCAGGAGCGGTGTCGAAACACGTCGCCAACGTGTTCACCAAGCTCAGCCTGCCACCTGAAGAGGACAACCGCCGCGTGCGCGCCGTTCTGACATACCTCACCGCCGGCCGTGCGCACTATTAGCCAAACGTTCTGCACCTCCGGTTGTAACGGTCGCACAACACCACCGAGGACTACACCAGCCGCAACGGGCGCCCCGATTTGTGTATCTGAAGACATTTCTATCTACACAGATCTGAATGTGTGGATCCAGGTCACACCCCAGATGCACTGCCCGGCCGGTGCGAAGCCGCATGAAGCTGGGATCCTGCGGCCACGTTTTGTCACGGTGCTGTCCTAGCCTCGCGCTTTCATCGTGACGTGCCGATCAGCGGCCCCCAAATAGACGAAAGGTGACCTGACCTGCGATAATACGGGTTGTCAAGACTCGTAGAAACCGCGAGGGAAGGTCACCTTTCTGGTGCGTAATCATACTCGGTCCTATCCACGCCTGTCCGCCGAACAGGGCAGGGATGATCTCGTCGCCCACGCAGGGACCGCGCTGTTGGTGCGCACCGCCGAGACCACCGGCCTGGCCGGGGCACTCTCGGACGCTCTCGGTCCGTTCCGTAAGCCGCTGGCCAGCCACGATCCGGGAAAGATCGTCTGCGACCTGGCGATCTCCCTTGCCGCGGGAGGCGATTGCCTGGCCGATATCGCCGCGCTACGCGATGCGCCCGCCGTGTTCGGCCGCGTCGCTTCGGACCCGACCGTCTCCCGGCTAATCGCCACGCTCGCCGCCGACGTCGACCTGGCCGAATCCGCGATCAGCGGCGCTCTCGCGATGGCCCGAGCCACCGCGTGGACGGCCGCGACCGACAGTCCGGACACCGGGATCAGCTCCACCGCCCCGCTGATCATCGACCTGGATGCCACGCTGGTCACCGCGCATTCCGACAAGCAACAGGCTGCGCCGACCTACAAGCGCGGCTACGGGCACCACCCGCTGTGCGCGTTCGTCGACCACGGCGCCGCCGGCGCCGGCGAACCGGCCGGGATACTCCTGCGGCCCGGCAACGCAGGATCGAATACCGCCGATGACCACGTCACCGTCATCAAAGCAGCGCTCGCACAGCTGCCGGTCGGTGCCGGCTACCGGGGCAAGAAGATCCTCATCCGCACCGACGGAGCCGGCGGCAGCCATGCCTTACTGGAGTACCTTGTCCGCCAGCGGTTGTCGTACTCGATCGGCTTCGGTCTCACCGACACCCTCGCCGGGCTCGTCGACCAGATCCCCGCCACCGCATGGACACCGGCCTACGACTCCGACGCCGCCGAGCGCGAGGGTGCGTGGGTCGCTGAGCTGACCGACATGGCGGATTTATCGTCCTGGCCTGCCGGGATGCGGCTGATCGTAAGAAAAGAACGGCCCCATCCCGGCGCCCAATTGCGGTTCACCGATCGTGACGGGCTGCGGCTGACCGCGTTCGTGACCAACAGCAAACGCGGCCAGCTCGCCGACCTGGAACTGCGCCACCGCCGCCGGGCCCGCTGCGAGGACCGCATCCGGCAGGCGAAAGACACAGGCCTGGAAAACCTGCCGCTGCACGGCTTCGACGCCAACCGCATCTGGTGCTTGATCGTGCAGGCGGCGATGTGTCTGATCGCCTGGGCCCAGCTGCTCGCGTTTCCGGACCATTCGGCTCGCCGGTGGGAGGTCAAACGCCTGCGCTACCGGCTGCTGTCCCTGGCCGGCCGCATCTCCCGGCACGCCCGCCGGATACGGCTGCACATCGGCGGCAACCATCAGTGGACCGGGCTGTTGACTGTCGGTTTGGACCGCCTGACGGCCCTCGTCCCGCCGTAACCATCCGATCATTGTCCGCAGGATCAGGAAGGAACGATTCACCACCGGGTGCCCGTGGAGCCCGGCCCCACTGCAGGCATGCGGGCGATACCGCATATCCTCAGCACCGCTGAGCCGCGAAAATCCGCAATCCGAACCCGATCAGGCCAGGTCACCCTCTGGGCGAAAGATCGAGGCGAGGCGGCGGTAAACGGGATGATCGGAGGCAAGCGGAGTGCCAATCAATGCGAGCTTGGAACCGTTGGGGCCAGGGTCGAAGACGCGTTCGTAGCCCTCGAGCTTGTACGCTGCGACCACTTTGCCGGCATAAACGAAGGTTGCGTACGCTTCGTCTACGATTTTGTCTGGGCTGAGATCCCATCGGCCACGGTTGTGCTCCCACAGCACTTCATCGCTTGCCGCGGGGTCATACCCATACCATGACCGGTTGAGGGCATCAGTCTCGATTTGCTCTGGAGACTGGTTTACGCGGTCGCTCAGGCGGATCTGGATCACCATGGCACCGAGCTTTCCAGATGCAGGCGGTCGATCGGTACCAATGACCGCGATTGCATTGCGAGGGAGCGCTCAAGTCTTGTGGGCTATGCTCGGCCGTCACGCAGAGTTAGGTAAGGCTAGCCGCAGTCTATTCGTCTCATGTTGCGTCAGGAACCTCGTCTCAAACGGCCCAAAACCCCAGGTGTTCGTCTCAGACTTCGCCGCCTGCGGCACTTTGCCGCGGGCGCGCAATTCTGATGTAGGTTCTCATTCAGTTTGTCGTATTCCCATTGGCGTGTCGTATGGGAGGGACTGCCGCACAGATAGGTGACATCTGATCTGGCTTGCCCGCTGGGCGGCCTGGAAGGATGTGCACCATGCCCGCTCCCTACCCCCAGGAGTTCCGCGAAGACGTCGTGCGAGTGGCCCGGTCCCGTGAGGACGGCGTCACGATCGCGCAGATCGCGAAGGACTTCGGCGTCCACGAGATGACGCTCCACAAGTGGACCCGCCAAGCCGACATCGACGACGGCAACCGTCCCGGCAAGACACGGGAGGAGTCGACCGAGCTCCGGGAGCTCCGCCGCCGGAACCGCCTGCTGGAGCAGGAAAACGAGGTCCTCCGCCGGGCTGCTGCCTACCTGTCCCAGGCGAACCTGCCGGGTAAAGGTTCTACCCGCTCGTGAGCGAGCTCGCCGCGGACGGGATCCCTGTCGCGGTGTCCCTGCGGGTCCTCAAGCTCTCCCGCCAGCCCTACTACCGCTGGCGGAAACAGCAGGTCACCGAGTCCGAACTTGTCGAGGCATACCGTGCGAACGCGCTTCTGGACGCCCACCTGGATGATCCCGAGTTCGGGTACCGGTTCCTCGCCGGCGAAGCGGAGGCCACCGGCCAGCGCATGAGCGAGCGGACCGCGTGGCGGATCTGCCGAGACAACCAGTGGTGGTCCGTGTTCGGCAAGAAGCGGGCCAAGAACGGGAAGCGCCCGGGCCCGCCCGTGCACGATGACCTGGTCCAGCGGGACTTCTCCGCCGACGACGTCAACGAACTATGGCTGACCGACATCACCGAGCACTGGACCGACGAGGGGAAGCTCTACCTCTGCGCGATCAAGGACGTGTTCTCCGGTCGCATCGTGGGCTACTCCATCAGCGACCGGATGAAGGCTCGCCTCGCGGTGAATGCCCTGGACAACGCTATTTCACGGCGTCGTGACGCTGCTGGTTGCATCGTGCATTCGGACCGAGGATCTCAGTTCAGGTCACGAAAATTCGTGCACGCCCTGAACTGTCACCACCTTATCGGGTCGATGGGCCAGGTCGGTGCCGCCGGGGACAACGCGGTGATGGAATCGTTCTTCGCGCTGCTCCAGAAGAACGTCCTGGATCGCAAGCGGTGGAGCACCCGAGAAGAACTCCGCATCGCGATCATCACCTGGATCGAGAGGACCTACCACCGACGCCGCCGGCAGGCTCGCCTGGGCCGATTGACCCCCATCGAGTACGAGACCATCATGAACCCGGTCGCCC
>CAYVJJ010000012.1:0-23806 GCA_964451655.1 uncultured Mycobacteriaceae bacterium
CCGGGGCGCCGACCTGCTCTGCGGTGCCGGTCGGCTCTGCGGCTCGGGACTGCTCCGCGGTGCCGGTCTGCTCGTCACCGCCGGTCTTGCGCCGCTTGTACCACTCCCAGACCATCGGCAGCACCGACACCAGCACGATGAGGATGAAGATGGGCTCGATGAGCTTCTGGATGATCTCGAAACTGCCCAGCCAGTAGCCGAGCAGGATGATGCCCGCGCCCCACACGATGGCGCCGACGATGTTGTAGAGGCTGAACAGCGAGTACCGCATGCGCGCGGCGCCGGCCACGATGGGGGCGAGGGTGCGCACGATGGGGACGAAGCGGGCGATGAAGATGGTCAACGGTCCGCGCTTCTCGAAGAAGTGGTGCGCCTCCACCAGGTACTTCTCCTTGAGGAAGCGTGCGTCGGGCTTGAACATCGACGTGCCCGCATAGCGGCCGATCCAGTAGCCGATCTGGCCGCCGATGATGCCGGCGATGGGCACGCCGATCACCAGCCAGGCGAGCTTGAGGTGCGAGTCCGCGATCTGCTCGGCGTGCTCGCCGGTGGCGCTGCCCGCCGCGATGAGACCGGCGACGAACAGCAGCGAATCGCCCGGCAGGACCGGGAACAGCACTCCCGACTCGATCAGGATGACCAGCAGCAGCCCCCAGAACGCGAAGGCGCCGAAGTAGCCGATCAGGTTGAACGGGTCCATGAACCCCGGCATGAGCGCCAGGTTCGTGACGTGGTCGGAAGCGGCCTGCAAAATCACGGGGCCCAGAGTACCTGGCCCCCGCCGCTGCTCCGGGACGCCGTGAGCCCTGTCACCAGCGCGTCGCGCCCGTGCAGTGGGCCGCTGCGGGACTTCGGCGCGCAGAATTGCCATACTGAGGGCGGTGGGCTCCTTCTGCGGGTATGCCGATACCCGCCCGGTCCGCGGTCCGGCCCCGATCGGGCGGCAGCACCGCGCCGCACAGGGGGCCGCCCCGGACCAGCACAGTCGTCAATGGAGGACCCCAGCCGTGCCTATCGCAACCCCCGAGGTCTACGCCGAGATGCTCGGCCGGGCCAAGGAGAACACCTTCGCCTACCCGGCCATCAACTGCACGTCGTCCGAGACCGTCAACGCCGCCATCCGCGGCTTCGCCGAGGCCGGAAGCGACGGAATCATCCAGTTCTCCACAGGCGGCTCCGAGTTCGGGTCCGGGCTGGGCGTGAAGGACATGGTGACCGGTGCGGTGGCGCTGGCGGAGTTCGCGCACGTCGTGGCGGCGAAGTACGACGTGAACATCGCGCTGCACACCGACCACTGCCCCAAGGACAAGCTCGACGGTTTCGTCCGCCCGCTCATCGCGATCTCCCAGGAGCGTGTCGACGCCGGCAGGAACCCGCTGTTCCAGTCGCACATGTGGGACGGGTCGGCGGTGCCGATCGACGAGAACCTCGAGATCGCCAAAGAACTGATGGCCCTGACCTCCAAGGCGAAGCAGATCCTCGAGATCGAGATCGGCGTCGTCGGCGGCGAGGAGGACGGCGTCCAGAACGAGATCAACGAGAAGCTCTACACGTCCGACGAGGACTTCGCGAAGACCGTCGACGCCCTCGGTGCTGCGGGTGTCGGCGAGGAGCGCGGCTACATGCTGGCCGCGACCTTCGGCAATGTGCACGGCGTGTACAAACCGGGCAACGTCAAGCTCAAGCCGTCGGTGCTCGCAGCGGGGCAGCGGATCGCCGAGAAGAAGCTCAGCCTGTCGGAGGGGGAGAACCCGTTCGACTTCGTCTTCCACGGCGGCTCCGGGTCCGCGGTCTCGGACATCGAAGAGGCGCTGAGCTACGGCGTCATCAAGATGAACGTCGACACCGACACGCAGTACGCGTTCACCCGGCCCATCGCCGCGCACATGTTCACCAACTACGACGGCGTGCTCAAGGTCGACGGCGACGTGGGCAACAAGAAGGTGTACGACCCGCGCAGCTACCTCAAGAAGGCGGAGCAGTCGATGACCGACCGCGTCGTCGAGGCCTGCGAGAACCTCCACTCGGCCGGCAAGTCCCTCAAGGGCTGAGGTGATCCCGCTCCGAAGCGCGCGCAGCTGTGATGCGCGCGGCTGTGATGCGGGGCGCTGCGGCCTCGGCTGAATCGGTGCGCACGGCGGCCGTATCCACGGGTGCGGCCGCCGTCCGCGTACCGGGGCGGACAGGGGTGCAGGTCTACCGCCTGCCGGTCGGCGGGGGCACGGGCCGGTCTGCTGCCGGTCGGCGGCTCAGGGAGCCCGGGGGCCGAATGCGCGCGCCGGTCTTACACTTGCGCACCGGTCTCGGATCAGCCCGCCGATCTTCCTCTTGCGCACCGATTCTCTCGGCGTGTCGCAGCAACTCGTGCGCGGTCGGGTGTGGACCACCGTCAGCTCGCGCGCAAGTCAAAGATCAGCGCGCGGGATCGGCGGGGACCAGGCTGGCCGGTCCCCGGATCCGTGACGTCACAGGTCAAACGGTGCGCGTGGCGGGAAGGCGTGCGCGGGCAGGCAGTGTCACGGGTGGGCGCAACGGATCCGCTCTGTCGAACGGTGCCACGACCATCGCCGGGGCTCTCCTGCACAATGGGGCCATGACCTCCTTCGGTGATCTTCTGGGACCCCCGCCCACCCTGCTCCCCGGCGATGACGACGACGCCGAGTCCGAGCTGCTCAACCACGCGGACCCCACGGAGGTGGCGGCCACGTATCCGTCGGCCTCCATCGCCTGGGCCACGCTGGCGGAGGGCGCGCTGGAGGACGGCGCGCACGTCACCGCCTACGCATATGCGCGTACGGGTTACCACCGCGGGCTGGACCAGCTCCGCCGCAACGGGTGGAAGGGCTATGGGCCTGTGCCGTGGAGTCACGAACCCAACCGGGGGTTCCTGCGGGCAGTGGGTGCGCTGGCCCGGGCTGCGGAGGCGATCGGCGAGGAGAGCGAGTACCGCCGATGCCTCGATCTCCTCGAGGACTGCGATCCCGCTGCGGCCGGCGAGCTGGGCCTGTCCTGACCTCGCGGGCCTGACCCGGCGGGCCTCACATCGCGGAGCCGATGCTGCGGGCCGGACGCCGGAGCGGTATCACCGCATCATTGCGGCGCAGTGCCGCTGATCAGTACAGGACCGTGCTGATGTGCTCCCACGCCGGCGCAAGCTGCGGGGCGAACGTCTGCCATCCGTGCAGTCCGTCCGGCAGGTAGTCCACCTTCACGTCGGCGTCGACGCCGTCCAGCGCCCGGTCGAGGTCCTGCGTACAGCCGAAGACGAACTGCTCGATCACGGCACCGGACAGGTAGGCGGACACGTCCCCGGCGTACGGGCCGTCCAGCTCGCCGGGCCGCCCTGAGCCGGGGGACGCCGACAAGTAGACGGCCTTCCCGGCGAGCGCGTCGGCGTGGGAGATGACGTCGTGCCGCGCCCACTCGGGGTTGTCGCGCGTGCCCCACATGTTGGTCACGTCGCCGCGGCGGGTCTCCACCGTCATCTTCGTCATCAGGTAGCCGGCGTCGGAGAGCGTGGAGTAGCAGCCGCTGATCCCCGCGACCCCCTGATAGAGACCGGGATGCAGTGCTGCCAGGCCCACTGCGCCGGAGGCGCCCATCGAGAGCCCGGCGATGCCGCGCCTGCCGTTGAACGGGATCGCGTGCCCCCCGGACTCGAGCAGCGGCGGCAGTTCGGAGGTCAGGAAGGTTCCCCACTTGTTGCGGGAGAGGACCGGGTCGTCGGCGATCCAGTCGGTGAACATCGAACCGTCGGCACCGGTGGGCATGACCACGGTGACCTGTTTGTCGCGGAAGTAGTCGTCGGCGTGCCCCATGGCGAGCCAGTCGCTGGGCAGGTCGGATCCCACGCCGTCGAGCAGGTAGAGCATCGGTGCGGGTGCCTGCGGGTCCTGCGCCCGGAACACCTGCACGGCGATGGTGCGCGACATCGAGGCGGAATCGACGTACCAGGTCTCCAGCCGCGGCTCGTCGGCGTCGGCCTCGATGCGGACCACCCGGGTCTGCGTGATCTGCGGATCGGGGCGGGGCACCTCGTCGCTGTCCTCCAGGAGCCCGGAGCTGCCGAAGACCCGGTCGAGCGGGAGTGCGACGGTGCTGCCCAGCGACTCCGTGTCCGACGAGCCGAACGGGCCGGCCGACCCGATCGTCGCGCCCGAGCCGGTGGCGATGCGGGCGGCCGAGCCGACCACGGCCCCGCCGCCGGACCCTGAGGACTGGTCCGCCACCGCCGGAGCCGTACCCAGCGTGATCGCCATCAGAGCCGGCAGGGCGCAGGCGGCGGTGATCAGGGTGCGGCGGGGCGGGAACGGCATCGGACCTCCGGGCGACGGTGTGAACGGCGGTCCGAGTGGAACGCCGCCGAAGTATCCCACAGCCGTGAAAACCGGTCAGTCGACGCGCACCGACCATCGATCGCCGCGCGCGGTCATCCGCACGCCCCCGAGCGGGCGCACGTCGATCCGCCAGAACGCATCGGCCGGTGCGCCGAGCGCATGCACGAGCGCGGCGCGCACCACCGACTGGTGGGTGACGGCGGCGACACGGTCGCCGCGGCGGGCGATCGAATCCAGCCACGCGCCCACGCGGTGCAGCAGTCGCCGGAGGGATTCGCCGCCGTGCGGGGCGGCGGCGGGGTCGGTGAGCCAGGCGGCGAGCGCCGGCTCGTCGATGCGGTCCATGGTGCGGCCGGCCCAGTCCGCGTAGTCGATCTCACGGAGGGACGCCTCCACGGTGTAGGCCAGGCCGAGCGCGTCCGCGGTGGCGCGTGTGCGGATCTCGGGCGCGGCGAGCAGGAGATCGGCCGGCGGCATCGCCGCGTCGGCGAGTTCGCGCAGACCGCGGGCGGAGAGCGGCTCGTCGAGCGGGAACCGCGCCTCGGCGACCGCGTCGGTGGAGGCGTGGGCGATCATGTGCAGTCGGGTCATCGGTCCTGCCTGGTCTGTGCGCGGGACACGGCAGCGTCGCAGCGCAGGCGGCATCGCGACGTGCCCGCGGGGCGCCGCGAGCCCGCCGGCCCGGGCCGGTCCCGGAGAATTGACAGCGCCGCATGCGCGGTGAAAAGTACTCAGCGCACAACAACATACATGCGCCGAGGTGCAGGCAATCCGGTGAGAATCCGGAGCGGTCGCGCCACTGTGAGCGGCGGCGGTCACGACGCACGCCCCGCCAGCCAGAAAACTCCCCCGGCGTATGACCTTGCGAACAGGGACGCGTAATCCCAGGAGGTTCCCATGGCATTCGTCCACGCGCCGGAGGCGCCGCGCGGCCGTGTCGCCCGCGTACTGATCGTGGCGGCGACGGTTCTGCTGGCGCTCCTCGTCCTCTACCTGGTCGGTTTCGACCAGGGTGCGGTCTCCCGCAGCGGCATGTACATGCATGAGCTGATGCATGACGGCCGGCATCTGCTGGGACTGCCATGTCACTGAGCGATAGCGCCCCCGGGTCACTGAGCGATAGCGCCCCCGGGTCACTGAGCGGCAGCGATGTCTCGGCGCCCCGCTTGTCCGGCGGCGAACGCACCGCCGCGTCGATCCCGCTGTCGGGCACGTATCCGCAGTTGCTGGTGCGCGGGCTGGTGGCGGGACTGATCGCCGGGCTGATGGCCGGTGCGGTGGCGTTCTTCCTCGGTGAGCCGCACGTGGACTCGGCGATCGCCTACGAGGAGTCCCATTCGGCCGTCGAGCAGGCACCCGCGGCCGGCGCCGGCGGGCACGCGGCACACGGGGAGGCCGCCGTCGAACCCGCATCCGGCCATGACCACGGCGAGGAGGAGCTCGTCAGCCGCACGGGCCAGAAGGGCGGCCTGGTCCTGGCCACGACGCTCGCGGGGCTTGCGCTGGGGGCGATCTTCGCGTCGATCGTGCACTTCGCCCGCCGGCACAGCACCTTCTCCGGCTGGGTGACGGCGCTGACCGTCGCGGGCCTGGGCTGGCTGGCCGTCGAGGCGGTGCCGTTCATCAAGTATCCCGCCAATCCGCCGGCCGTCGGCGATCCGGACACGATCGCCGAGCGCACCTGGCTGTGGCTCGCGTCGGCGCTGCTGGGGCTGCTTGCGGTGACGGTGGCGGTGATGGTCGCGAAGGCGGTGCGCGGCCGGGGACTGCTGACCCTGCGCGCGGCGGCACCGATCGCCGCGTTCGTCGTCGTGGTCGCCGTCGGTTGTATCGTGCTGCCGGGCGTCAACGAGGTGCCCGGCGATTTCCCTGCGACACTGCTGTGGGAGTTCCGCGTGTCCTCGCTTGCGGTGCAGGCCACACTGTGGGCATTGCTGGGCGGCGTGTTCGCCCTGCTCACCGAGCGGCATGCCCGCACGGCGGCCGCGGCCCCGGCATGACGCCGGTCGCGGGGCGTCCGGCCACGGGAGACGGGACGAGGAGGTAGCGGTGGTGCGCGCAGGGGGCCGGGCACTGCTGGTCGCCGGCACCACGTCGGACGCCGGTAAGACGGTGGTGACGACCGGGCTGTGCCGGGCGCTGGCACGCCGCGGGCTCGCGGTGGCGCCGTTCAAGGCGCAGAACATGTCGAACAACTCCATGGTGGCCGCCGACCCGCTGATCGGCGACTGCGTGGAGATCGGCCGCGCGCAGTGGATCCAGGCCGTCGCCGCACGGGCCGCCCCGGAGGCCGCGATGAACCCGGTGCTGCTGAAGCCGGGCAGTGATAGGCGCAGCCACGTGGTCGTGATGGGCCGGCCCGCCGGCACACTGGAGGCCGGTGAGTTCGCCGGGGGGCGGGCCCATCTGGCGAGCGCCGCGTTCGAGGCGCTCGACGATCTGCGCTCGCGGTACGACGTGGTGGTGTGCGAGGGCGCGGGAAGTGCCGCTGAGATCAACCTGCGTGCACACGACTACGTCAACATGGGACTCGCCCGGCACGCCCGCATGCCGACGCTCATCGTCGGCGACATCGACCGCGGCGGCGTCTTCGCATCGATGGCCGGGACGTTGGCGCTGCTGTCGCCGGCGGACCAGGATCTGGTGCGCGGCTTCGTCGTCAACAGGTTCCGCGGCGATGTATCCCTGCTGCGGCCGGGACTGGACGAGTTCACGCGCCGCACCGGCCGGCCGGTGCTCGGCGTGCTGCCGTGGCTGAGCGGGCTGTGGCTGGACTCCGAGGACTCGCTGGCCTTGGGGGCCCGGGATTCCGGGGGAGCGCCGGTCCCGGGCGCCGGTCCGGACGGGCTCACCGTCGCGGTGATCATGCTGCCGCGCATCTCGAACTTCACCGACATCGACGCCCTCTGCCTGGAGCCGGGGGTGCGGGTGCGCTACGTCGACGATCCCCGCGCGCTCGCCGGGGCGGACGCGGTGGTGCTTCCGGGGACCCGCTCGACGCTCGCCGACCTCCGGTGGCTGCGCACCCGCGGCCTCGATGCCGCGATCGTCGCCCACGCTGCGGAGGGGGGTGCGGTTCTGGGAATATGCGGGGGTTTCCAGATGCTGGGCAAGCGGATCGAGGATCCCGGCGGGGTGGAGGGCGAGCCCGGTGCGGCGGCCGACGGCCTGGGGCTGCTCGATGCGGTCACCCGGTTCGGCCCCGGCAAGGTGCTGCGGCTGCCGGAGGGCAGTGCGCTCGGCGCGGAGGCCTCGGGCTACGAGATCCACCACGGCAGAGTCGATTCCGGGGCGGGGGAGCCGTTCCTGGGGGGCGTGCGCGACGGGGCCGTGTTCGGCACCATGTGGCACGGCGCGTGGGAGGGAGACGCGCTGCGATCCGCGTGGTTGCGGGAGGTGGCACGGGAGCGGGGGAAACGGTTCGCCCCGGGAGGCATCGGGTTCCGGACGGCGCGGCAGGACCGGCTGGACCGGCTGGGGGACCTCGTCGAGGAGCATATGGACGTCGACGCGGTTCTGGCGATGCTGGAGGGCGGGTCGGGCCTGCCGACGGTGAGGATGACGTTGGAACCGTCTGCTGCGGAGGATGGCCGGTGACGGTGCTGATCCTGGGCGGCACCGGCGAGGCGCGAGCGCTGGCCGGGCTTCTCGACGACTACGGGGTGCGGTTCATCTCCTCGCTGGCCGGACGGGTCTCGCGGCCGCGGCTGCCGGTGGGGCCGGTGCGAATCGGGGGGTTCGGCGGCTCTGAGGGGTTCCAGCGGTATCTGCGCGCCGACGGTATCCGCGCCGTCGTGGATGCCACACATCCCTTCGCGGCGGGCATCAGCGCCAATGCCGCCGTCGCGTGCCGCCGCGCGGACGTGCCGTTGCTGCGGTTGCAGCGCCCCGGATGGTCGGGCGAGCCCGCCGCCGGCCGCTGGACCTGGGTGGACGGGCACAGCGCTGCGGCCGCGGCGGCGCTCCGACACGAGGGCACGGTGTTCCTCACGACGGGGCGCCAGACGCTGGGCCGGTTCGTCGAGCCGCTCCGGGAACGCCGCGTGCTGGTGCGCGTCGTCGAGCCGCCGGGCACCGCGGTCCCGCCGGGGTGGACGGTCCTCGAGTCGCGCGGGCCCTATGGGGTGGAGGCGGAACGGGCGCTGATGCGCGACCATGCCGTGCGCGTGCTGGTGACCAAGGATTCCGGGGGCGAAATGACCCGCGCGAAGCTCGACGCCGCCGACGAGCTGGGCGCGGCGGTGATCGTGGTGCGCCGGCCGCCCGCACCCGCCGGCGTGGACACCGTCGATTCCGCGACGGCGGCGGCCGGGTGGGTGATGCGATCCGTGCGCTGAGCCGATGTGCGGCGATGCGGACCGGGGGTGGGGATTCAGCGGCGCGAGGGCAGGGCCCGGCAGGTGTCCGGTTGCCCGTGCGCGGGCACGTGCGCATCCACCGTGAGACGGCCGCCGTCGGCGGGCAGTGTGCGGTGCACCATGGTGCCGCCGATGAGGTTGTCGGCCTCGTCGTAGCAGGCGATGCCCAGGTCCATGCCGGTCATCCCCGTCCGGGTCTCGTCGGGGAGCCGGTGCAGCAGGAACGATGCCGTGAAGTGCTGCAGTCCTTCGGGGCCGGGTTCGGGGGTGCCCGAGTCGGCGGCGGGGTCGGGCGTGACGGAGTGGGCGGTGGTCGGCGCGATGCGTGGCCATCCTTGCGGGTGCTGCTCCTCCTCGCCCACCTCGACGTCGGGTGTCATCGAGGCGATCTGGCCGCCGGGGGTGCCGTCGACCGTCGCGTGCACGGGTACGGCGAACTGCTGATCCGGCCAGGAGACAGGTCCCCGCCACTCCGCGGTGGCGATCGTCTCCCCGTTCTGGTCGCGGTAGGCGGCGTGCACCCTGACGGTCTTGCCCGCGTCGTCCGGTCCGGCGTGCATCACCACGATGCCCTGCACCTCGGCCCCGTCCTGGGCGAACCAGGTGGCGTCCACGCCCGCACCGTCGGAGCCGGCTCCGCAGGCGGATGCGCACAGGAGGGCCGCTCCGAGGACGAACGCGCCGAAGCTCCTGATCAGACGGGGTCGCATGCCGGTCAGTGTAGGGCCACCGCACGAAGCTCCGGAACGGTCGGCGACGGCGGTGATTACCGATAGTGTGATCTGTACTACTCCGTACCGAGAGCGGAGCCTGCCCAGATGACCCCCGGAGGTGCCCCATGCCCACCGTTCCCGGAACCCTGCGCGCCACCGCCGCCCGCGTTCCCGGCCGCGAGGCGCTGGTGTTCGGCGACAAGCGCTACACCTACGCGCAGCTCGACGCGGAGGTGGACCGGGTGGCCGCCGTCCTGGTCGAGGAGGGCCTGCGCAAGGGCGATCGCCTGGCCCTGATGGCCCCGAACACGGACCGCTTCGTCATCGCCTTCTACGCCGCGCAGCGGGCGGGCGCGGTCGTGGTGCCGGTGAACCCCGCGTCCGCGGGGCCCGAGATCGACTATCTGCTGCGCGACTCCGGCGCGTCGGCATTCGTCTTCTCGCCGCAGGTGGCCGGGGCCGTCCGCGATGCCGTCGACGGAGGCTTGCCGGACGGTGTGCGCCTGTACTGCATGGGCGACGACGAGGACTACCCCGACCTGTTCGCCATGGCGGCCTTCACGGAACCGGAGCCGGTGGACGTGGGGCTCACCGAGCAGGACGACACCGAGATCCTCTACACGTCCGGGACCACCGGAAAACCCAAGGGCGCCTTGTTCGACCACCACCGGATGATGTGGGAGACGGCGGCATTCATCGCGGGCGTGGGCCTGCGTGACGGGGACCGGCTGCTGCATGTGGCCCCGCTCTATCATTCGGCGGAGCTCAACTTGATGCTGCTGCCCGGCGTGTTCGTCGGTGCCGCGCACATCGTCCACAGCGGCTTCGACCCTGTCGCTGTGCTCGACACGATCGAAAGCGAACGCATCACGATGATGTTCGGGGTGCCGACGATGTACCAGTTCCTCATGAAGGTGCCGGGGGTGGGCGACAGAGACCTCTCCGCCTGGCGCACGGGCATGTTCGGCGCGGCACCGATGCCGTCCACCGCGGTGCGCAAGCTCGTCGACACCTTCCCCGGTGTCGAGTTCATCCAGCTGTGCGGCCAGACGGAGGCCGGCCCCGGCGGCATCATGGCCGGGCACGAGCAAGTGGTGGCCCGGCCGGAGACCAGCGGGAAGGAAGCGCTGATCAACCTGGAATGCCGGGTGGTGCACCCGGACGGCACCGACGTCCAGCCCGGTGAGGTCGGAGAGATGATCCTGCGCGGGGTCACGGTCATGAAGGAGTACTGGAACAAGCCGGAGCAGACGGCGGAGACCATCCGGGACGGTTGGCTGCACACCGGGGACCTCACGCTTCTCGACGCCGACGGCTGCATGACGGTGGTCGACCGGCTCAAGGACATGATCATCACCGGCGGCCGCAACGTGTATTCGGTGGAGGTGGAGAACGCGGTCGCCGCGCACCCGTCGGTTGCCGACTGCGCAGTGGTCGCCCGCCCCCACCCGGAGTACGGCGAGTCGATCGTGGCGGCGGTGACGCTGGCCGACGGGGCCGATCTGACGCTGGAGGAACTGCGCGAGTTCTGCGGCGAGCGGATCGCCCATTACAAGGTGCCGCACGACCTGGTGGTCCTGGACGTGATCCCGCGCAACCCCTCCGGAAAGATCCTCAAGCGGGAGGTGCGGGGCATGGTGTGAGGGCCTGAGATGTCTGCGCCCCCGGGGGAGAGACCGACTAGGTCGTCTGCATCAACTCCTCGATCTCGGCGCGCGTGGGCGCGGTCGAACCCGCTCCGCGGCGCGTGGCGGTGAGGGCCCCGGCCGCCGTCCCCCATCGCAGCGCCGTGGCAGGGTCCGCGCCTCCGGCCCACGCGACGGCGAACGCCCCCGCAAAGGCGTCGCCGGCACCGGTGCTGTCGACCGCCTTCACCCGGGGCGCCGCGACCGTGATGTCCCCCGCCGGTCCGGCGTAGCGTGCTCCGTCCGCGCCGAGTGTGGTGACCAGGTGCGGCACCCGCTCGTCGGCCAGGTCCGCCTCGATGCTGTTCGCCACCATGACGTCGACGGTCTCCAGCAGTTCGTCCGGGAGCCCGCGCACCGGGGACGGATTGAGCATCACAGCGACGCCGGCGTCATGCGCCGCCCGGGCGGCCTGCAGCACCGTCTCGAGCGGGATCTCCAGCTGACACAGCAGCACGTCCGCGCCGCGGACGGCCTCCAGATCCGAATCCGTGAGTCCGGTGTACCGGCCGTTGGCCGCCGGCACCACGACGATGCTGTTCTCCCCGGCGTCGTCCACCGTGATCGAAGCCGTACCGCTGGGGCCGTCGACGGTGCGCAGGTGGGCGTCGTCGACACCCTCGCCGGTGAGGTTCCTGCGCAGGGCGGCGCCGAACCCGTCCGTGCCCACCGCGCCGAGCAACGACACCCGGCCGCCGGCATGGGCGGCCGCGATCGCCTGGTTGGCGCCCTTGCCGCCGGGCCGCGTGGAGAAGCCGTGCCCCAGGACGGTTTCGCCGGGGGACGGGAAGAGAGCGGTGGTCGTCACCAGGTCCATGTTGATGCTGCCGACCACGATGATCGAAGGCGCGGACGTCATGGGGACAGGATATGTCCCGAGGGGCCGCCCCGGCCGCCCCCGGCTGCCGGTGCTCTGTTCAGGTAGATGCCGGTCATTGCGGCGGCGTGCACCGATGCACCTTCGGCGGGACCCAGTCGTGGCGGGTCACGGCATCGTCCGGCAGATAGATACGCAGGGTGAGTCCGAAGCCTTCGGGGCACACCGGCAGCCAGTTCTGCTCGCGTTCCGGCCCCGGATGCTCTGCAGAGATCCACACGTCGAGCGAACCGTCGGCGTTGTGCACCAGCGGCATGCCGTCGTCGATCGTGTAGCGGTCGAGCTCGTTGGGGATCAGCCGGCCGTCATGCGAATACGGGGTGAGCGACCACCAACCGCCCTTGTGGTACGGAGGCGCCTGGCCGGCCGGCAGGTGCCACACATAGGAGTGCTCGCCGGAAAGCGGCCGACCGTCGGCGTCGATGTAGGTCGAAGGGTACGCGGTGACCTCCACGGGGTTGGCGAATCCCATGTGGGCCACCACCGCCCGGTACTGGTAGTCGGTGCCGAAACGGCCCACGGTGTCGGTGAGGTAGACCCACCCGTCGACCACGGTGAGATTGCGGCCGACGTGCACGCGGTCGCTGTCCATCAGCCCCGGCAGCTCTTCCGCGCGTTCCCGTGCGGCTGCGGGCAACGTGGTGGGGTCGAAGCGCATGCCGGCGCCCACGCCGAGGCGGGCGAAGGCCTCGAGGGCGGGGGCGTCCTCGGGGGCTCCGGGATTGGTCACGGCCAGCGCGTTGAACCGCTGGAAGTACTCGGCCGCGCCCATCCGCGCCATACGCTCCAGGGGGACGTAATCGCGCGACGGCGAGTAGTCACCGCGCGGGTAGGAGTGCGCGCGCCCGTGCTGGGAGAGCGGGTACAGGTCCATCCGGTCCTGGATGCGGTGCGGTTCGTCGACGTCCTTCGGCCCGTAGCACCGTACGCGGCCCAGCAGCCACACGAAATCGGTGCGCAGCGGCACCGCGATGACCCCGTCCGGCAGCGTCCCGTCGAAACGGGGGCCGGTGAACGCGTAGACGGCCTCCCCGTCGCCGCCGAGGCCGCCGGTGCCGAGTACCGCCGGAGTGTCGGAGTAGCCGTCGAACGGCTGTACAGCGCAGTATCTGTCGGTCGCGGGCTTGGCCAGCAGGTACGGCTCTTCGCCCAGATCCAGGTAGGCCTGGGAGTAGAGGGTGTCGACGTTCGGCCGTGTCAGGCTGGTCAGTGCGGGCGTCGCCGGTTCGCGCGAGTGGAACAGCCGATTCAGCGGCGCGCGCTCGGTGGTGGGCTCCTCGGTGTTGGTCACCGCCTCGCGGATGACGTCCATCAGCACCAGCGGATAGGCGTAGAGGTAGGCCTGCTCCAGGGTGCCGGCCGGGTCGTCGGAGTGCGCGGTCGGGGTCACGTGTTCATCCTTTGATCGACTGTGCATCGTGTGCCGGGCACGCGGACGCGTACTGCACCGGCACCGACTTGACGGCGTTCTGCCAGTTCGAGCGTCCGCGTCGTGGCGGCCCGAGCACGGTGATGTCCGGGGCCTGGTCGGCGAGGGCGTCGAAGATGAGCTCCACCTCCGCCCGCGCCAGGTTGGCGCCCAGGCAGTAGTGCGGTCCCGTCCCCCCGAACGCGACGTGCGGGTTGGGGGAGCGGGTGATGTCGAAGGCGTGCGGGTCGGTGAACGCGGATTCGTCGAAGTTCGCGGACGCGTAGAGCAGCACCACCCTGTCGCCCTTGCGGATGGTGCGCCCGCCGAGTTCCGTGTCGGCGGTCGCGGTGCGCTGGAACGACATCACCGGGCTCGCGTAGCGGATGATCTCGTCGGCGGCGGTCGCCGGACGCTCGCGCCGGTAGAGATCCCACTGGTCGGGGTTCTCCTGGAACGCGAGCAGTCCGCCGGTGATCGCATTGCGCGTGGTCTCGCTGCCCGCCACCATCAGCAGGACGACGAACAGCCCGAATTCGGCATCGGTGAGCGTGCCGTCGTCGTCGCGCGCCCGCACGAGTTGCGTGACGATGTCGTCCGCGGGGCACCCCCGTCTCTGCGCGGCCAGGGCGTGGGCGTAGGCGAACACCTCGCCCATCGCCTCGTTGGGGTCGCCCTCCACCTCGGGATCCTCCCGGCCGGTCATCACGGTGGACCAGTGGAAGATCTTGCGCCGTTCGTCCTGCGGGACACCGATGATGTCCGCGATGGCCTGCAGCGGCAGCTCGGTGGCCACCTGCGCGACGAAGTCCCCGGAGCCGGCCCCATGGGCCTCGGCGACGATGCCGGCGGCGCGGTCGGCCAGTCCGTCGCGCAGCGCTGCGATCGCCCGCGGGGTGAACCCGCGCGAGATGATCGACCGGAGGGCGGTGTGCTCCGGGGCGTCCATATTGAGCATGAGCGCGCGGTTGGCGTCGATCATCGCCCTCGGTGCGTCGTCCGCGTAGCGGGTGAGCGCCGTGTTCTCCCAGGATGAGAACGTGTCTCCGTCCCGCGAGACCTCCCGTACCAGGTCGTTGGTGGACACCACCCAGAAGCCCTCGTCGTCGAACCCGCCGACCTCCGGCGGTTGCGGATTCCACCAGACGGGGGCTTCAGCCCGCAGGCGGGCGAAGAGGTCGTGGGGAAGTCCGTCGTCGTACACCGACGCGTCGGTGAAGTCGATTCCGGCGGGAAGATCCATCAGCGGCCTCCGGTCTATATGTGATGCAGGTCATGCTAATGAAGTCCGTTAATATGTCAATGGAAGTTTCGAAAGGGGTGCGATGCCGAAGGAATCCGCAGCGGAGCGATTGATCGCGGCGGGCGAGCAGCTCTACGCCGAGTCCGGCGTGGGAAATGTGCGTCTGCGGGAGCTCAACGCGCTCGCAGGCGTGCGCAACGACTCGGCCGTGCACTACCACTTCGGTTCGCAGGACGGTCTGCTCACGGAGATCCTGCGGCGACACCTGGACGACGTGAGCGCGCGGGTGGACGAGTACACCGACGCGCTGTGCGCCGGCCGCGACGGCTCGCCGGACGCCATACGGGACGCCATCGCGGCGCTGGCCGTCCCGTTCGCGGAGAAGCTCGGCGACGAGCGCGGACGCCGGTTCATCCGCATCGCCGCGCAGGTGTGGGGGCGCACCGCGACGTGGCGGCAGTCGAGCTTCGTCCCGTCCAGCGCCCTCGCCATGGATCTGATCCGGCGCAGCGTGCGTGATCTGTCCCCGGCCCTGCGCGAGGAGCGCATGCGGCTCATCCCCGGGTTCGTGCTCTCCGCATTCGCGGTCCGCGCGCAGCGGATCGACCATCCCGACTGTGATGACGACGCGTTCCCGCTGCCGTTGCACGCGTTCGTCTACAACGTGGTCGAGATGGCCACGGCCGCCTACCTGGCGCAGGCGCCGGCAGGCGACTACTGGCCGGAGCGCTGGCCGGTGGTCCGTACCGGGCGACGATAGGCCGCGCGGGCCGATGCCGCAGTACCCAGGGTCGCGGTGACCAGCGCGCCGGCACCGACACGCCCCGCCAGCCGGATGGTGCGCCCGATGTCCCGTGGGCCCGGCGCGCGGCCGTCGCCGAGGGTGCCGCGGTCCTCCGCGGCGCCCCGATAGACGTTGACCCCGCCCAGCCGGAGGCCCAGCGCCCCCGCGAAGGCGGACTCGACGGGCCCGGCATTGGGACTCGGATGCTTGCGCGCATCCCTGCGCCATGCCCGCACAGCACGGGCCGGATGTCCGCCGAGGAGCACCGCCAGCAGCGCGGTGAGCCTCGCCGGAGCCAGGTTCGCGGCATCGTCCAGCCGCGCCGAGGCCCACCCGAAGCGCTCGTAGCGCGCGCTGCGGTGACCGACCATCGCATCGAGGGTGTTCACGGCCCGGTACCCCAGCAGCCCGGCGGGGCCGGCCACCGCGCCCCACAGCAGCGGCGCGACGACGGCGTCGGAGGTGTTCTCCGCGATCGATTCGATCGCTGCGCGGGCCACCCCGGCCGCGTCCATCGAGGACGGGTCGCGGCCGACGAGGTGCGTGACCTGCTCGCGCGCCGCCGCGAGGTCCCCGGCTTCCAAGTGCTTTTCGACGGTCCGGCCCTCGCGCGCCAGCGTGGTCCCGCCGAGCACCGTCCAGGTGACCGCGGCGGTCATGGCCACGGTGAGCGGATCGTTGCGGCGCGTCGCGCGGTCCAGTGCCCCGCCCGCGCCGACTGCAGAGACGACCAGCACCGCAGCGAACAGCACCCCGCGGCCGCGGGAATCGTCGTACACGCGCCTCTCCAGCGCGCGTGCCGTCCGGCCGAATCCGCTGACGGGGTGCCACCGGACCGGGTCGCCCACCGCCTTGTCGGCCGCGAATCCCAGCGCCAGCCCCGCGGCCCGAGACCATGTCACAGCAGTCCCGCCCATGCCCTCGTGAGCGCGGCCGCAGTGTCGCCGTCGCGCACCGCGATCCGCACCCAGTCGTCGCCCAGGCCGGGGAATGTGTCGCCGCGACGAACGGCGAACCCTTTCCCACGCAGCGCCTCCCGTGTCCCCGGGGTGCACTGCACCAGTACGAAAGGGGCCGCGGCGGGGCCCACCACCCGCAATCCCAGGCGCGTGAGGTCATCGACGAGCACAGCCCTGTCCGCGGCGATCCGCCGTGCCCGCGCATCCGCCTCGGCACGCGCCCGCTGTGTGGAGCAGGCGGACATCGCGGCGGCTGCGGGCGCCGACACCGACCACGGCGGCTGCTGTGCCGCGAGGTCGGCGAGCACCGCCGGATCGCCCACCGCATAGCCGGCGCGCAGGCCCGGAATCGCCCAGGTCTTGGTCAGCGAGCGCACGACGATGAGACCTGGCACCCGCGTGCCGCAGAGCGTCTCGGGTTCGCCCGGCACCGCATCCATGAATGCCTCATCGACGGCCACGACGCGACCGGGCCGGCAGAGCGCGCGCAGGTCGGCCGCGGGGTGCAGCACGGACGTGGGGTTCGTGGGGTTGCCGACGACCACGAGATCCGCCTCCGGCGCGACCGCGTCCGGGGCGAGCCGGAACCCGTCGCCGGGCCGGAGCAGTACGCGGGTGACGTCGTGCCCCGCCGCACGCAGGGCCGCCTCCGGCTCGGTGAACTGGGGGTGCACCACCACCGGACGACGCCACGGGCGTGCGCGGGCCAGCAGGGTGAACACCTCAGCGCCGCCCGCGGTGGGGAGCACTTCGTCGTGGCCGCGGCCGTGCCTGTCCGCGAGTGCGGCGGCGGCCCCGGAGGGGTCCGGATAGCGATGGAGTCCGGCGACGGACTGCCGCAGCGCGTGCTCGAGCCAGTCCGGGCGCGGCGCGTGGGAGACGTTCACGGCCAGGTCGATGAGGCCCTCCGCGGTCTCGCGGTCGCCGTGGTGATGCAGATCCGGCTCGTGCTCCGCCGTCGGGGCGTCGGCGCCGCCGCGGGCACGGGCATCGGTGACCGTTGGGGGGTAGAGCGGCGCTGTTCGCGGGGGAGCGACTGTACGTGGCGGATCGGCCGGAGGCGGCGGAGCGGCGGGCGCGCGGTGGACGGCCTCCGCGAAGGCCCGGGCGAGCCGGGGGTGCCCGGCCCAGTGGGTGTGCAGATACGACGCGTGCAGGCTCGCGGAGGCGAATCCGTCAGGCCGCGGGCGTGCACCCGGCACGGACGCGTCCGTGGAGCCGGCGAGCAGCCAGGCGCGTGCGGAATCGGCCGCCAGGCCATCGTCGGCCAGCGTCGTCCGGTGGAACTCGTGACCGGTCACGCGCATGCCGGCCGGTCCCAACAGTCCGTCGCCCGGGGCGATCGCGGTGCGGTACCCCAGGGTGAGCCGCGGCGACATCGCTGCGGCGGCGCCCAGCGCCCCCACCATCGGCGACCCGTCCACGCTGCGGCACAGATACAGCAGCCCCGCGCATTCGGCGACAGTGGGGATTCCGGCGTCGACGGCCACGCGGAGGTGCCCGCGCAGCGCGGAGTTGGCGGCGAGCTCGGCGGCGTGCACCTCGGGGAACCCGCCCCCCAGGTAGATCCCGACGGTCCCGTCCGGCAGGTGCCGGTCCCGCGTCGGATCGAAGACGGCGATGTCGCACCCGGCGGCGCGCAGCAGCTCCTCGGTCTCGGCGTAGCGGAAGGTGAACGCGCGGCCGCCGGCCACGGCGACGACAGGGCGGCGGTCCCCGGCCCGGACACCCGGATTCGGACCCGCCGGCGGTAGTGCGGTCAGGGCCTGCGCCGGGTCCCACGGTCGTGCTGCGAGTGCGGGTGCGCCGCGGGCGATGCGCACCACCGACTCCAGGTCGATCCGCTCGGCGATCCGGGATGCCAGCAGGTCCAGGCGGGACGCGGCGTCGGCGCGCTCGGCGGCCGGCACCAGGCCCAGGTGGCGCGACGGGGCGCTGACGCCGTCGTCGCGGCCCAGCACCCCCAGCACCGGAACCCCCGTCTGCTCCAGCGCGGTGGTCACCTCGTCCGCATGCCGTTGCGACCCCGCCTTGTTGAGGATCACCCCTTCCAGGCGGGTGGCCGAGTCGAAGGCGGCCATCCCGTGCACGACGGCCGCGACCGAGCGTGACGCGTGCGAGACGTCCACCACCAGTATCACCGGGGCGGACAGCTCCGCCGCCACGTGCGCGGTGGAGGCGAATCCGTCGGCCCCCAGCATCCCGTCGTACAGGCCCATGACGCCCTCGACCACGGCGAGGTCCGCGCCCACGGCGCCGTGCAACAGCAACGGGGCCAGCAGCTCCGGCGACTGCAGGTGCGGATCGAGGTTGCGCCCGGGCCGTCCGGTGGCCAGCGCGTGGTAGCCGGGGTCGATGAAATCGGGCCCCACTTTGTGGCCCGACACCGTGTGACCGGCACGGCGCAGCGCCGCCATGAGCCCGGTGGCCACGGTCGTCTTGCCGTGGCCCGAGGCCGGGGCGGCGATCACGACGCGGGGGAGGGTCACCATGGCCTGCGCCTACCCCGTCCGGGCCGCGGGGACTGCACCGCGCGCCGCGCTGTCACCACTCGATTCCACGCTGACCCTTCTGCCCGGAGTCCATGGGGTGCTTGACCTTCCCCATCTCGGTGACCAGATCGGCCGCCTCGACGAGCTTGGGGTCCGCGCGGCGGCCGGTGATCATCACGTGCTGGCGGCCCGGGCGGTTCGCCAGGGTCTCCACCACCTCGTCCACGTCGATCCAGCCCCAGTTGATCGGATAGGTGAACTCGTCGAGCACATACAGCCCGTGACGTTCCTCGGCCAGGCGCCTTTGGATCTCGCGCCAGCCGTCGAGCGCTGCGGCCGCGTGATCCTCCTCGGTGCCGGCCTTACGCGACCACGACCACCCCGAACCCATCTTGTGCCATTCGATGGGGCCGCCCGTGCCGTCGGACTCGTGCAGGGCGCCCAGGGTTTCGAACGCCGACTGCTCGCCCAGGCGCCACTTGGCGGATTTGACGAACTGGAACACGGCCACCGACCAGCCCTGATTCCAACTCCGCAGGGCGAGGCCGAACGCGGACGTGGACTTCCCTTTGCCGTCGCCGGTGTTGACCATGATCAGCGGGCGGTTGCGGCGCTGGCGGGTGGTGAGCCCGTCGTCGGGCACGTAGGCGGGCTGTCCTTTGGGCATCAGGCGGCCTTTCCGGTCGAGAGGTACGGGGCGGCGGCGGTGGTGATGGCGTCGGCGCGGATCTCGCCGACGGGTACGTACTCGGCGCACATGCGGGCCGCGAGCTCCTTGGCCAGACCCATGCGGAACCGGCCGGTCTCGCAGTCGAGCACCACGGCCGGGGCATCCATCGCGGCAAGCCGGGCCGCCGCGGCCCTGGAGCGCTCCACGGCGTCCGGGCCGGAGGTGGCCCGGCCGTCGGTCACCACGATGAGCAGCGGGCGCAGGTCGGGGTCGCGCCGCGCGTGCCGCCGCAGCGTCTCCGCTGCCCGGTCCAGGCCCTCCGCCAGCGGTGTGCGGCCGCCGGCGGGCAGCTCGCGCAGGCGGGCCGCCGCGATGTCCACCGAGTCGGTCGGCGGCAGCACCAGCGTGGCGGCGTCGCCGCGGAAGGTCACCAGCCCCACAGTGTCCCTGCGGCGGTAGGCGTCCAGCAGCAACGAGAGCACCGCCGACTTGACCTGTTCCATCCGCTTGCGCGCCGCCATGGATCCCGAAGCATCGACGCACAGCAGCACCAAGTTGCTCTCACGCCCCTCGACGACCTTGCGGCGCACGTCGTCCGGGGTGATCGCGGAAGCCGTCGACGCGGCGGCGACGATGCCGGCGCCCCGGCGCAGCGCCGACGCCCGGATGGTGGCCGGCAGATGCACCGGCGCGGGATCCCCTGCGGAGGCGGAGCGGCGCTCGCCGACGGTGCGTCCGACCGTCGTCCGCGCCCGGGACCGTCGCCCCGCTGCCCCGCGGCCCGTGCGCTGCGCGGAGAGAAGCCGTGTGCGGAACGGGGACTCGGCGCCGTCCACGGACGTGCGCGCCGGCTCTCCGGGGCGGGCCCCGTCCTCCTGCGGTGCGGATGTGTCAGGGGGGTCTGCGCCCTCGGTGGCGGCGTCGCCGCTGTCGGATGGGGCCGGGTCCGCGGGGGGCTCGGCCGCTGCGCCGCCGCCGGGGCCGCCGTCGTCGGGACCGTCGGGCCCGGGGTGGTCAGTGTCGGAGTCGTCGGGGTCGTCGGGGCCGGAGTCCTCCTGGCCCTGTTCCTCCGGCCCGGCGTCGTTGTCGGGGCCCGCGAGGCCGTCGAGCAACTCCTCCAGCCGGTCCTCGTCCATGCCCGGTTCATCGAAAGGCCCACGCCGCCGCCGATGCGGCAGCGCAAGGCGGGCTGCGGCGGCGATGTCCTCGCGGGTGACGTCCGTGCGCCCGCACCAGGCGGCGTGCGCGGCGGCGGTCTTGGCGGTCACGAGGTCCGCACGCATGCCGTCCACGTCGAACGCGGCGCAGACCTCCGCGATGGCGGTCAGCGCCGCATCGCCCAGCACGATCGACCCCACGAGCGCGCGGGCCCCGGCGATGCGCCGGGCCAGGGCGTCTTCTTCGTCGGCCCACCGCGATGCGAACCCGGCGGGGTCCGCGTCGAAGGCCAGGCGCCGGCGCACGATCTCGGCCCGCACCCGCGGATCGCGCGGGGCGGCGATGTCCACCGCCAGGCCGAACCGGTCCAGCAGCTGCGGCCGCAGCTCGCCCTCCTCGGGGTTCATGGTGCCCACCAGCACGAACCGGGACGCATGGCCCAGGGAGACGCCGTCGCGCTCCACCGACACGCGGCCCATCGCCGCCGCGTCGAGAAGCAGGTCCACCAGATGGTCGTGCAGCAGGTTGACCTCGTCCACATAGAGGACCCCGCGGTGCGCCTGCGCGAGGAGCCCGGGCTCGAACTCGGCTCCCTCCCCGGAGAGCGCCTTGCCCAGGTGCAGCGAGCCGGTGACCCTGTCCTCGGTGGCGCCCACCGGCAGCTCCACCAGCCGCGCCGGCAACCGGGCGGACGGGGATCCGGCGGCGTGGGGGCCGTCGGGGCAGTCGGGATCGGGCGCGGCCGGGTCGCAGGCGAACCGGCAGCCCTCCACCGCATCGACGGCCGGCAGCAGCGATGTCTGCGCGCGCACGGCCGTCGACTTGGCGGTGCCCTTCTCGCCGCGCACCAGCACGCCGCCGATCGACGGGGATACGGCGGTGAGCGTGAGCGCCAGCTGCAGATCGTCGGCGCCGACCAGGGCGCTGAACGGGAAGACGTGCACTGTGGGACCTCCGCAGGCTTCCGCTGGGACGTGTTCGGTCGCGGCCGCGGCGTGCGCACAGCGGCCGGGCAGACGCGCGAGGGCCGGTATTCGGACTTCCCGGTCCAGCGCCTCGGATCGCCTTCCCGGACCCGTCGGGTCCAGTGGCCGCACGGACGTGCGTGATCGTCGGCTCCCAGGTCACCGCAGCGGGCCTGTGCCGGATTCACACCGGCTTCCCGTTCAACCCCTGGCTCGGGGCACCGTCGGGCGAGCTGCCACCCAGCACCATATCCCCGGCACCCACCCGGCCGCGCCCCGGTCTAGAGTTCGGGAGCGTTAGAGGGGAGGAAGCTGCTCGCCGGTTCGAAGGTGGTGGCCGGGCAAGCGACAACAGAATCTCGAACTGATGCTCTGATGGTTATGAAGGGCCGCTATACCGACACGGCCCACGTGTGGGGCGGCGTGCCGTGCTGCTGCCGGGGCATTGATATGTTGGCTCGCGCACGGTTCGTAACCGGGCGATCTGGGTTCAAAGGAGGGGGAACTCTATGACAATAAAGTTGCGCAAGATCGCGGCAGGTCTAGGGGCGGTGACCGCCACGGTTGGCTCGGCTGTCCTCGCCCCTACGGTGACAATGGCAGCGCCTGTGCCGCACTACGCGGCCTTGGGGGATCAACTCGTGCTTCCGCCGACCTTGGACGGCCAGTGCTATGGATCCCTGTTCGTGGATTTGCAGACATCTGCCCACCCTGATGTGGTCGACGTGAATTTCATCCCGACCGGCACCTATGGTTCTGCTCCCGGCTGCGACGTGCGAGTGTACGCAGCAGCGTTGAGCGGAATCAGTCCGAGCGTGCCGCGCTACGCCACGGTCAGCGGCGGACCCACGACGATTCCACTGCGCGCCGGACGGGGACTGTCACTCGTCTCTGTAGCGGCACAGCAGCCTTTCGGCATGGGCGGCGGTGGCTACGTCTGGTTGCAGCCATGAGTGAAGAACTTCGGACTGGCGATCAGTCGGCTTTCGACGTCACAGTTTTGGCGCAACATCGCAAGACGGTGTGCAAAGGCGCTGCCTATCAAGCGGGGTTGGGCGTCGGTGCTGTTGCATTCGCTGGAGCGATGATGATCCCCACGCTGGTAAGCGACAGCGATTTTCGTGAGGGCGTGGTCGATGCTCTTCCCGGCGTCGTGGACGACTTGCTCACGCTCCTTGGTGTGCTCGTCGCCGTCTCGATCGCCCTGCATGTCGCGATCTGGTCCAAGCCGATTTCACCGAACGATCCGCAGGCACATGCCCGTGCGGCGCATCAGTACCTATTTGCGGTCGTCGGCGCTGTGATCGGAGTGGTGTCTGCTCTCGCTGCAACCGTCGTTACCATCGCGAGTTTCGTCGCGAGCGACAAGACGGGGCTGCTTCCAGCCCCAGTGGCGGTAGGCGCCTGCGTTGTCTCAGGCGCCCTGTGCGTACTGGCCGCCTCAGCGATGGAGCTGACCCGGAAGGTGATTGACCAGCTCGTCGAACACGATGCGAAGGAGAAGCATAGCGCTGTCATTACTGGGGCCGAGAAAATGTACAGCACGCAAGAGGGGGAGCGTCTCCGCAAGTTGGGAAAGCGGAGCAGAGTCCTCGGCATTGTTGTATACGCGCTCGCATTGATCTTGGTTCCGGGAGGTATAGCTACATGTGTCGCTTCCCTATTTCTGCGCGATGCCGAATGGATTATTTTCTTACTCGTTGCGGCGAGCGCCGTTGCTGGAACCGTCCTAGTGTATGTGACGAGCTATTGGCTTGCCACACGTGATTTGTTCGGTGGTCCGGCAGGTGTCATATGGTGGTCAATATATCTAATGACGGTCATTGGCGTACCGATTCTTGTCGCCGAGTCGCGGGGTGAAGTTGGAATTTGGTGGGTTTCACTGATGGCTCCTGTTGTCATCGCGATCGTCCACCAATATATCGGACGTAGATACCAGCGGCTCGCAAGGTGGTCGTTGCGTCCGATACTGCGTGCTGCAATCGAACATAAGCTAGCCGAAAAGGGCGACTCGATAACGAGGGAGGAGCAGCGACTCAGAGTCGGGTAGAAGTCACGCTGAAGTTTGCGGGTAAACACGATCAATCAAAAGAAACGGTATAGCGACATGGGTTCGCTGGCGGAGGCGCGCGTGACGGTCGTCGGGATCGGTGCGGG
>CAYVJJ010000013.1:0-5770 GCA_964451655.1 uncultured Mycobacteriaceae bacterium
GCGTCGCCGGACTTCCTCACCGCGCCTGCCGACGCGTCTCCGCGCGAGGTGTTCGACAGGCTCACCGCCGCCCGTGAGGAACTGGCGGTACTCGTCGACGGTGCCGGGCGGCTCACCGGCGTGCTCACCCGCACCGGCGCGGTCCGTTCCGGGATCTACACCCCCGCACTCGACGACGGCGGCCGGCTGCGGGTGGCCGCCGCCATCGGCATCAACGGCGATGCCGCGGCCACCGCGCGCGCGTTGGTGGAAGCGCAGGTGGACGTGCTCGTCATCGACACCGCCCACGGGCATCAGGACAAGATGCTCGAGGCCATCCGCGCGGTCCGGGCGACGGACCCCGGCGTTCCGGTGGTGGCCGGCAACGTCGTCTCCGCCGAGGCCACGCGGGACCTGATCACGGCGGGAGCCGACATCGTCAAAGTCGGGGTGGGTCCGGGAGCGATGTGCACCACGCGGATGATGACGGGCGTGGGCCGGCCCCAGTTCTCGGCGGTCCTCGAGTGCGCGGCGGCGGCACGGGAGGCCGGCGGCCACGTGTGGGCGGACGGCGGGATCCGGTACCCGCGCGATGTGGCTCTGGCCCTCGCCGCGGGGGCCTCCAACGTGATGATCGGCTCGTGGTTCGCAGGCACCCACGAGTCCCCCGGCGACCTGCACCACGACGCCGACGGAGCCCCGTACAAGGAGAGCTTCGGCATGGCGTCCAAGCGCGCGGTCGAGGCCCGCACCCGCAGCCGCGACGCGTTCGACCGCGCGCTGAAGGCGCAATTCGAGGAGGGCATCTCCACCTCCCGGATGCGCCTGGACCCGCAGCGCCCCGGCGTCGAGGACGTCGTCGACCACATCTGCGCCGGCGTGCGCAGCACCTGCACCTACTCGGGCGCCCGCTCGCTGGTGGAGCTGCAGCGCAATGCCGTGCTCGGCATCCAGTCGGCGGCGGGTTTCGCCGAGGGGCGCCCGCTCCCCTCCGGCTGGTGACGCCGGTCCCCCAGGACGACGCGCGCCGCCGGTGCTCCCCTGCCCCGGCCCGGTGCTGCCGGTAAACTCTGCACCGCGGCGCGGGCCCGACGCCCGTCCGCCGCCGCGCAGCCCGCCTGCCGACGGCGCCTGCCACAGTGATCGCCCGGCACGCCGTCGCACGGAGCCGCCGGCGGTCCCCCAGCCGAAAGCGAGGTACCGGTGCCCACGGCACCCCCGCACAGTCCCGACGACCGCCCACCGTCTCCGTGGCCGCCCCGGCGGCGGCATCGTCCGCTGCACCGGCCCGCCACACCGGGCCAGTGCAGCGGAGCGGGTCCCTGCGGATCCGCGCCAGGTGCGATCCCCGGGGCGGCGTGACCGATGAACATCGCCATCACCGTTCTCAGCCTCGTCGGGTTCTTCGCCCTCACCCTCGGCACCGCCGTATTCGTCGCGGCCGAGTTCTCACTGACCGCGCTGGAGAAGAGCACGGTCGACTCCCATGCCCGCGGGGGCGATCGCCGCGCGCGGGTCGTCCAGCACGCCCACCGGACCCTGTCGTTCCAACTGTCGGGGGCGCAGCTGGGGATCACCATCACCACCCTGCTCACCGGTTTCATCGCCGAGCCGGTGTTCTCCTCGCTCTTCCACGGGCCTCTCGTGTCGGCCGGGATGACCGACTCGTCCGCCGATTGGGTGGCGCTCGCCCTCGCGCTGCTCATCGCCACTTCCCTGTCGATGATCCTCGGCGAGCTGGTACCGAAGAACCTCGCTATCGCGCATCCCCTCGCGGTCGCCCGGATCTCCGCGCCGCTGCAGGCGGGGTTCTCCCTTGTCGCCAAGTGGGCGCTCAACGGCCTCAACGGCACCGCCAACGCCGTCGTGCGCCGGATGGGTATCGAACCCGCCGACGAACTGCGCTCGGCCCGCTCCCCCGACGAGCTCGGCTCCCTGGTGCGCAACTCCGCCAAACAGGGGGCGCTGGAACCGGGCACCGCGCTGCTGGTGGACCGCTCACTGAGCTTCGGCGAACGGACCGCGGACGAACTGATGACGCCGCGCGTGCGCATCGAATCCCTCGACCGCTCGGACACCGTCACCGACCTGATCGAACTCGCCTCGCACACGGGGTATTCCCGATTCCCGGTCACCGACGGCGATCTCGACGCCACGATCGGCGTGGTGCACGTCAAGCAGGCCTTCGGCGTGGCGGCGGCCGACCGGTCGGCCACGCGGGTCGGCGACATCGCGCGCAGCGTCCCCAGCGTCCCCGCCAGCCTGGACGGGGATGCGGTGATGGACCGGGTCCGGGCGCACGGCATGCAGGTGGCGCTGGTGGTCGACGAGTACGGCGGCACCGCGGGCATGATCTCGATGGAGGATCTGGTCGAGGAGATCCTCGGCGATGTCCGCGACGAACACGACGAGACCCTCGCGGACGTGCAGCCCACCGCGGACGGCTGGCTGTGCTCGGGGCTGCTGCGGATCGATGAGGTGTCGGCCGCCCTCGGCCTGCCGCTGCCCGAGGGCGACTACGAGACGCTGGCCGGCCTTCTGCTCACCGAGTTCGGGCACATCCCCGACGAAGGCGAGGAGATCACGGTGCCGATCGCCACCTCGATGAACGACGAGCCCCAGTCGCTGGGCGAGCAGCTCGCGGCCCACCACGAGGTGTGGCGTGCCCGGGTGGTCCGCATGGACGGACGGCGCATAGACAGGGTGGCGCTGAGCACCGAGCTGCCCACCGACGAACCGGGCGAGGGAGACGGGGCATGAACGACCTGTGGTCCCTGCTGCTGATGCTCGCGCTGCTCGCCGGCAACGCGTTCTTCGTCGGCGCCGAGTTCTCTTTGATCTCGGCGCGCCGTGACCGCCTGGAGTCACTCGCCTCGCAGGGTCGGCGCCGGGCGGAGACCGTGATCGAGGCCGGGCGGCACCTGTCGATGATGCTGGCCGGCGCCCAGCTCGGCATCACGATCTGCTCGATCCTCCTCGGCCGCATCGCCGAACCGGCGGTCGCCCACCTTCTGGAGCGCCCCATGGACGCCGTGGGGGTGCCGGCCGACGTGCAGCACCCCATCGCGTTCGTCGTCGCTCTGCTCATCGTCGCGTTCCTGCACATCCTGTTCGGCGAGATGGTGCCCAAGAACATCGCGATCGCCGGACCCGAGCGCATGGCGATGCTGCTGGTGCCCCTGCACCTGCTGTTCATGAAGGCCATGCGCCCGCTGATCGTGTTCTACAACTTCGTCGCCAATCTGGTGCTGCGGATGCTCGGCGTGCGCCCCAAGGGGGAACTGGACGCGACGGTGTCCATGCTCGAGCTCTCCGAGATCATCGGTGAATCGCGCATGGAGGGCCTGCTCGACGCAGAGGAGCACCGGCGCCTGACCCGCGCCCTGACCACCATGGACAAGACCGTCGGCCAGGTGATGATCCCGGTCTCGCAGGTGCGCACGGTGCCGATGGCGCCCGGCGGCCCCACCCTGGGATCGGTGGAGCAGGCGGTCACCGCGACGGGTTTCTCGCGCTACCCGGTACGCGCCGACGGCGGCAGGCTCGTCGGCTACCTGCACGTCAAGGACATCCTCGACCTCATGCTGGACCCGACGACGGCACCCACCACGCACATCCCCGTCTCGGAGGTGCGGCCGCTGCCGCGCGTGCCGCACGACCTTCCCTTGGACCAGGCCCTGACACTGCTGCGCCGCACGCACAGCCATCTCGGGGCGGTCACCCGGCGGGCCGGCGGCACCGGAGCGCCGCGGCTGGTGGGGATCGTGGCGATGGAGGACCTCGCCGAGGAGTTCGTGGGCACCGTCCGGGACGCCACCCACCGCTACGAGCCCCCGCTGCCGGAGGACCCGGCCTGAGAGCGCGGATGTGATCGGGACCGCACCGCCCGATCGGCCGGTGCGCCGCCACGGATTCACCGCCCCGGCGAATTACACTCTGCGGACAGGGGGCCGTCGACAGGATCGGGAGTCACGTGGGCCGTCATCGCAGCGCTTCGGGCAATCGCCGCGTCAGCCGCGGCCTGATCCTCGCCGCGGCGGCGATCGTCGTCGTCATCGCCGTCATCATCGGGTGGCTGGTCCTGCGTGACCACGCCGGCGGCGAAGGCGACAGGGCGGCGGCGGCCTGCGTGAACGGCCCGATCACCGTCCCCGTCACGGCGTCGCCGGCCATCGCGCCGGCCCTCACCGGCCTCGCCCGCACCTACACCGAGGACGGCCACGTGGTGCGGGACCGCTGCGTCACCGTCGACGTCGAGTCCGCCGACGGATCCGCCGCCCTCGCCGCGATCACCGGCGGCACGGGCCCGGCCGTGTGGGTCCCGCAGTCCACCGCTGCCGTGGGGCGGCTGCGGGCCCAGGCGCCCGACCGGATCGACGGCAACCCCGTGTCGCTCGCCGCTTCCCCGGTGGTCCTCGGGGCGTCCGACGCCGTGGCGGCCACCCTGCAGGGGATCGCGTGGAAGGACCTGCCGGGCCGTCAGTCCGGCGGCGGGCTGGGCCTGGCGATGCCGGCGGGCGCAGACGCCGCCCCCACGGAGCTGACGCTCGCCGCCTCGATCGCGGACGCCGGCCCGGATCCCGCCGGCACGGCCCTGTCGGGCGAGGCGGTCACCGGCCCGGACGGCAAGGCCGCCGCGGCAGGGCTCGTCGGGGCGGCCCCCGGCGAGCGCTCGGCGGCCTCCGGCGACGTGCTCGCGGCGCTGGCCGAGGGATCGGCACCCGACGGCGTCAAAGCGGTGCCCACCACAGCGCAACAGCTGTACCGGCTCAACACGGACTCCGGCGCCGCGCCGCTCAGCGCCGTCCGCCCCGCCGGACCCACCCCCGTAGTCGATTATCCGGCGGTGCTGCTGCAGGCGCCGGCCCCCGCCGACGGCGGCGCCCAGGGCGGCGGCGCCGACGATCCGGCCGTGAATGCGCGTGACCTGTCCGCCGCCGCGTCCGATTTCCTGAACTATCTGGCCGGCCCCGACCAGCGCGCGCAGTTCACCGCCCAGGGCTTCCTCGTGGCCGACGGCGGACCGGAACAGGTGGCGCAGGACAGCCACGGCGTGCTCACGGGCACGCCCCCGGAGCAGGTCCTCCCGGGCCCCACCGCCGAGGCCGCGACGGCCCTCGCCTCCGCGGTCGGCGCCGGCGACACGGGACGGTCCCCCCCGCCGCCGGCCCCCGCCCCGTCCTCCGGGGGCGCCACGACGATACTGCTCGACGTCTCCGGCTCCATGGGCGCCGCCGACGCGGGCACGAACCGGCTCGACAACGTGACCCGTGCGCTCGACGACCGCATCGGCGCACTGGCGGACTCCGACCATGTGGGCCTGTGGACCTACAGCGCCGATCTCGGCGGCTCCAACCCGTACCGCGTCGTGGTGCCCACCGGCGCTCTCTCGGAGGACCTGGGCGGAGGCACCACCCGGCGCCAGGCCCTGATCGTGGGGCTCGACTCCGCCGAGCCGCATACGGCCACCCACACCTACCGCTCACTGCAGGCCGCCTACGCGTCCGCCGTCGACGGTTACGTGGACGGCGGCGACAACTCGGTGCTGCTGATCACCGACGGCCCGAACGACGACCGGTCCTTCCGGAGCACCCGGTCGCTGCTCGACGCGATCGCGCAGGCCGGCGACCCCGCCACACCCGTGCGCGTCGACGTGCTGGTCATCGGCCCCAACGACGACATCGACTCGCTGCGCGCGGTCGCCGACGCCACCGGCGGAACGGTCACCGAGGTGACGTCCTCCGCGGACCCCGCCCTCGGCGACGCCGCTGACCGAATGCTGCACTGACCG
>CAYVJJ010000013.1:5870-21976 GCA_964451655.1 uncultured Mycobacteriaceae bacterium
CAGCAGTGACAGGCTGCTCGCTGACCGCCTGCTGCGCCGGGGCCGCCCGTCCGCGGCCACAGGGCGGCAGAGCACCCCCGCTGCGGGTCAGTCCGCGTACTCCTGCACCGGCGGGCATGAGCACACCAGGTTGCGGTCCCCGTAGGCGCCGTCGATGCGCCGGACGGGCGGCCAGATCTTGGGCCGCCGGGCGCCGTCCCCCCACGGAAACACCGCCTGGGCGCGGGTGTACGGGTGCGTCCAGTCACGGGTGAGGCATTCGGCCGTGTGCGGGGCGCCGCGCAACGGATTGTCCTCGGCGGGCCACTCCCCCGCCGCCACCCGGTCGATCTCGCCGCGGATCGCGATCATCGCGTCGCAGAACTCGTCGAGCGCCTCGAGGTCCTCGCTCTCGGTCGGTTCCACCATCAGTGTGCCGGGGACGGGGAAGCTCATCGTCGGCGCGTGCAGACCGTAGTCGGCCAGCCTTTTGGCCACGTCCTCGACCGTGATCCCCGTCCGTGTGGTGAGCGCACGCAGGTCGAGGACGCATTCGTGGGCCACCAGACCGTCCGTACCGGCATAGAGGACCGGATAGTGTTCGCGCAGCCGGGCCGCCAGGTAGTTCGCGGCGACGACGGCGGTCACCGTCGCCCGCCGCAGGCCCGCCGCGCCGAGCAGGCGGATGTAGGCCCAGCTGATCGGCAGGATCGATGCCGACCCGTAGGGTGCCGCCGCGATCGTCGGCCCGGTGCCCCGCTCCGGGGCCAGCGGATGGCCGGGCAGGTACGGCGCCAGGTGGGCGCGCACCCCGATAGGCCCCACACCGGGCCCGCCGCCGCCGTGCGGGATGCAGAACGTCTTGTGGAGGTTCACGTGGCTCACGTCGCCGCCGAACCGCCCGGGACGCGCCAGGCCGACGAGCGCGTTCAGGTTGGCGCCGTCAATGTAGACCTGTCCGCCCGCGTCGTGCACGGCCGCGCACACCTCCGAGACCGACTCCTCGTACACGCCGTGCGTGGACGGGTAGGTGAGCATCAGCGCCGCCACCGTGTCCCGGTGCTCGTCCAGGGCCGCGCGCAGTGCGCGCGTGTCCACGTTCCCCTCGTCGTCGCACGCCACCACGGCCACCCGCATGCCGGCCATCACCGCCGACGCGGCGTTCGTGCCGTGGGCGCTGGACGGGATCAGGCACACGGTCCGCTGCGCCTGTCCGCGATCGCGATGGTAGGCGGCGATGGCGAGCAGACCCGCGTATTCGCCCTGGCTGCCGGCGTTCGGCTGCACGCTCACCGCGTCGTAACCGGTGATGGCCGCCAGCCACCGTTCGAGGTCCGCGACGATGCGCAGCGTGCCGCGCGCCTGGTCGGCCGGCGCGAACGGGTGCGTCTCGGCGAACTCCGGCCATGTGATCGGCTCCATCTCGACCGCCGAGTTGAGTTTCATCGTGCACGAGCCCAGCGGGATCATGCTCCGGTCCAGACCGATGTCCTTGTCCGCGAGCCCGCGCAGGTAGCGCATCATCGCGGTCTCCGTGCGGTAGCGGGTGAACGCCTCGTGGCGCAGGAACGCACTGGTGCGCGGCGGCGCCCCGGTCAGCGGCGCACCGTCGAGCGCGTAGTGCAGCCGCACGTTCCCCCCGGCGAAGGACGCGAGTACGGCCCCCACCTGCTCCTCGGTCGTGGTCTCGTCGCAGCTGACCGCGACGTGCTCATCGTCGACGAGGCGCAGATTGATCCCGCACCTGTCGCGCGCCCGCTCCACGATGCGTCCCGCCTCGCCGGGCACACGCGCCAGCACCGTGCCGAAGAAGTGCGCATGGACCACCTCCACGCCCGACCGCCGCAGTCCGGCAGAGAGCGACTCGGCCCGCTCGGCGACGCGCCGGGCGATGGCGGTCAGCCCCTCCGCACCGTGGTAGCTCGCGAACATCGCCGCGAGGACCGCGGGGAGGACCTGGGCGGTGCAGATGTTGCTGGTGGCCTTCTCCCTGCGGATGTGCTGTTCCCGGGTCTGCAACGCCAGTCGGTGGGCGGGGGCGCCGTCGGCGTCGTACGAGACGCCGACCAGACGGCCCGGCAACCGACGCACATCCCGGGAACGGACCGCGATGTAGCCGGCGTGCGGGCCGCCGAAACCCATCGGAACGCCCAGCCGCTGCGTCGTGCCGAAGCACACGTCGGCGCCGTCCTCCCCCGGAGGTCGCACCAGCGTCATCGCCAGCAGGTCTGCACCGACCGCGACCAGCGCCCCGCGCTCGTGCGCCTGGTCGATGACGGGACGCAGGTCGGACAGGAGCCCGGACGCTGCGGGGGTCTGCAGGATCGCGCCGACCACCTCACCCTCCGGCAGTCCGTCGCGCCGCAGGTCCGCCCGCACCAGTTCGACGCCCAGCGACCCTGCGCGGGTGCGCAGGACGGCCTCGGTCTGCGGGAACACGTCCGTGTCGACGGCGATACGCGCGCCCGGACCGCTGCGGCGCGCCCGCAGCATCACGGTCATGGCCTCGGCGGCGGCGGTCGCCTCGTCCAGCAGCGAGGAACCGGCGATGTCCATGCCGGTCAGGTCCGCGACCATCGTCTGGAAGTTGAGCAGGGCCTCGAGCCGTCCCTGGCTGATCTCCGGCTGGTACGGCGTGTAGGCGGTGTACCACGCGGGGTTCTCCAGGATCCCGCGCCGCAGCACCGCCGGTGTGGTGGTGCCGTAATAGCCGAGGCCGATCATCGACACGCAACCGGAGTTCTGCGCGGCGATGCCGCGCAGCTCGCCGAGAACCTCGCGTTCGGTCCCCGGGGGCGGCAGTGCGTCGTCGCCTTCCGGGTGCGTGGCCCCGTCCGTCCGGAGGGAGGCGGGCAGTACGCGGGTGATCAGGGTTTCCGCATCACCGAGGCCGATGCGCCCGAGCATCTGTTCCATCGCCGCGGTGTCCGGCCCGATATGCCGGGACGCGAACCCGTGGGGGTCCGTGATGTCCGCATCGGCGGGGTCCGCACGGGATTCCGCGCCGTCGCGGGTATGCACGCCTGAATGCCGCTGGTCCATACCCGCATCGTAGGGCCGGGGGTCTAGCCGGTACGGCGATTCGCCCGGGCCTTGCGGCGCCCGGCGAGCTCATCCTCCGGAGCATCGATCGTGTGCCCGTCGACGGCGGTCTCCGCGGGGAAGTCCGCGATCGACCCGGACAGCTCCTTCATGGCACCGCTCACCGCGATGCCGAACACACCCTGACCGCCCTGGAGCAGGTCCACGACCTCCTCCGCCGATGTGCACTCATACACCGACACCCCGTCCGAGAACAGGGTGATCTCCGCGAGGTCGTCCACGCCGCGCACGCGCAGGTGGTCGACGGCCACACGGATGTTCTGCAGGGAGATGCCCGTATCCAGCAGCCGCTTGACGATTTTCAGGACCAGGATGTCTTTGAAGGAGTACAGGCGCTGGCTGCCGGAACCCGCCGCACTGCGGATGGAGGGCACGACCAGAGCGGTCCGTGCCCAATAATCCAGCTGGCGGTAGGTGATCCCGGCGATCTGGCACGCCGTGGGGCCGCGGTAGCCCACGAGCTCGTCCGCGACCTCCTGCTGCGGGAGCACTCCCTGCGCGTCCGCGGACTCGGGCGCCGGGCGGCCGTCCGCACCGCCGCCGGTGGTGTCGTCCCCACGGAAGTCGATCTCCACGAAGCCGTCCCGATGGAGATTCTGCACTGCCGGGTTCTCAGGATTCTCGCCCACTGGACTCTCCCTCTCGCCGCTGCCTGGCCGCAACGCACTCGCGCCGATTGTCCAGGCGTATACAGCATACGCCTGCCCGGAACCACCGTCCGTGGTTCGATGCACTGAACGCTATGGGCATCCGGTCGGCGATTCAATGCGACACACCCTGAACCTCAACTTGAGATTGAGGTCGTTGCCGGATCGTGATCTTCCGGCCGGTCCGTCGCCGGACCGGCGTCAAACGTGAGCATCACTCCTGGGCGTCACTCCTGCGCGTTGCCGGCCTCCCCCGGGTTGAAGTCCTCCGGCGACACCGTGTCGAGGAATTCCTTGAACTTCTCCACCTCGTCCTCGCGCTCGTCGGGGATGACCAGCCCCGCCTCCTCGAGCACCGCCTCGTCCGACAGGATCGGCACGCCGACCCGGATGGCCAGTGCCACCGCATCCGAGGGGCGGGCGGACACCGTGACATCCCCGTCGAACGCGAGCTCCGCATAGAAGGTGCCCTCGCGGAGATCGACGATCCGCACCTCCAGCAGCGTGCGGCCGAGTGCCTCGACGATGTCCTTGATGAGGTCGTGGGTGAGGGGGCGCGCCGGCGCGATCCCCTGCTGCTCCAGGGCGATGGCCGCCGCCTCGTTCTGCCCGATCCAGATCGGCAGGAACCGTTCACCCTCCGACTCGCGCAGCAGCAGCACCGGCTGATTCTGGGGTTGCTCCACGCGGATTCCCACCAGCTGCATCTCGCTCATTGCGTCCGCCTTTCACGCTGCTCGAGCCGGTCCCGCGGCCGCACGGTGCCGTGCGTCCCGGTGGTGGCCTCCCCCTACCGAAGTCTAGGCGACACGGGCCGCTCCGAGCAGTACCGCGCACGGCCGCGGTGCCGTCACCGGTCCGGCCCGCCTACCCGTCGAGGCTGTCGCGGACCGCACCCTTGACCAGGCAGCTGTGCAGCGTCACCGACAGGGCCGCCAGCTCGCGCACGATCTCCTCGGCCCGGTCACGTGCCCCGGCGTCCTTTCCGCGCGCCACCGGAGCCGCGATCTGCGCCACCAGCCCCGCCTCACGGTCCGCCGCCGCCTTGAAGGCGCGCAGGTGCCGCACCTCGACTCCGAAATCCGCCATGTCCCGCACCGTCGTCGCCACGGTCACGGCGTCCTCGTCGAAGAACCCGGAGGAACCCGGCGTCAGCAGTCCCGCCCGCATCAGCTGCGTGACGAACGCGTCGTCGACGCCCGCGCGCTCACACAGATCGGCACGGGTGACCCGCACCTCCCGGCCCGAGCGGAACGCCTCCGGGGATACCAGCCCGGGGGCGATCGACAGCGCCCGCGGCGGCCGCAGCGTCGACACCGCCGTACCGCCGGCATCGATGCTCTCGAGCTGCTCCTTGATCACCTTCAACGGAAGGTAATGATCGCGCTGCGCGGTGAGGACGAACCGCAGACGCTCGCAGTCCGCCACAGAGAAGCGCCGATACCCTGACGCGGTCCGCGCCGGTGTGACCAGCCCCTCCGACTCGAGGAAACGGATCTTGGAGATCGTCACATCGGGGAAATCGCCGCGGAGCTGCTCCAGGACGGCGCCGATCGACATCCCCGACGGGGCGGAGGAACGGCCGGCTGCCGTCACCGGCCCTCCGCGCCGGAGGAGGCCTCACCGGCGCCACCGCGCGGCCCGGTCAGGTACACCAGGCGGAACTTGCCGATCTGCACCTCGTCACCGTTGGCCAGCGCCGCGCTGTCCACCGGCTCGCGGTTGACGTAGGTGCCGTTGAGGCTGCCCACGTCCACCACCTGGTAGCCCTCACCGTGCTTGCGGAACTCCGCGTGGCGGCGGCTCACAGTCACGTCGTCGAGGAAGATGTCGCTCGACGGATGCCGCCCCGCGGAAGTGGCGTCCTGATCCAGCAGGAAGCGTGAGCCGGCGTTGGGGCCGCGCTTCACGACCAGCAGTGCCGCCCCCTGCGGAAGACCTTCGACGCCGCTGACCGGGGCCTCCGAGGCCTGGCCGCCGCCGTCGACCTCACTGAGGAAGTCGGAACGGAAGACCGAGGTGGTTTCGGCCGGCGCCTCGTAGCCCGCGTTCTTGTCGTTCTCGCTCACCGCATCTCCTTCGTCCGTTTCCGGACCTCGCACCTGCTCGGCAGTCGCCGTCACTCGTTCGGTCCCATAGGCCGTTCAGTCCCGTATGGCTCGACGGTACCTTGCGGCCGACCCCGCCGACGTGCCGCTGGGGAAACACTACCGCTCACCGCCGGACCGACGCCGCATATGCCGCAGCGTCCATCATGCCCGCCAACGCATCGGGCAGACCCGCCGGTTCCGCGACCCGTATCTCGACCAGCCACCCGTCGGAGAACGGCGCGGAATTGACCAATTCCGGCGCCCCCTCGAGCGCGTCGTTGACCGCCTCGACCGTGCCGCCGACAGGGGCGAACACCTCGGACACGCTCTTGGTCGATTCGACCTCGCCCATGGGCTGCGACGCGGTGACCCGGTCCCCCACCGCGGGCAGGTCGGCGAACACGACGTCCCCCAACTGTTCGGCGGCGTACTCGGTCACGCCCACTCGCACACGGTCCGGCGCGACCTGACGCACCCATTCGTGGTCCGCGGTGAAACGCAGCTCCTCCGCCGCCCCGCCCGCTTCGGAATCCATCGGCCCGCCTTCCGTCTCGGTACTCCGCCGGCCGGCCGCCGTCGGCCCGGCCGGCCCCTTCCGGCCGCGTCCGACCCTAGTCGTCCGGGCGCGCATAGCGGGGCGCTTCAGGGCTGCGCACCGCGTCGACCCGCACATGGTCCCCGGTGCGCACGCTCACATCGCCGGAAGCCCGCCGCACCGTGTCCTGGACGCCGCCGGGGATGTTCAGCGCCGCGGACATCGTCGGCCCGTCCCCTATCGCCGTCACCGTGTACGGCGCGTCCAGGCCCGTGCCGTCCACGGCTATCCGTCCCGCGGCCCCCGTCACAGAGGTGCCGGTGCCGACGCGCACGCTCTGCCCTGGGCCCGCACCGGTGAATTCGATCGCCTCCGCACCGGCGGCACGGAGCTCCTGCAGCAGGTCGAGGAGGACGAAGGGACCGACGCCGCCCTGGGGGTCGGTGACGGTGACCACCACGCCCGGCCCCTCGGCGGGAACGACGCCGACGAGCACCTGCAACGTCGCCAGCTGCTGCTGCGACTGCGCGAGCGCCTCGCGCGAGTCCGAGCCGGCCGACTGCATCGACTGCAGGGACTGCTCGAGGCCCGATATCTCCTGCCGCAGCGACGCCTCGCGCCCGTGCAGGGTGTCGAGCACCGCGAGCAGGTCCGCGGGGCGCGCCGAATCGAGCCAGTCGCCGGAGTTCGTATCGCGCACCTGGGTCGCGATCGCCACCCCGAGCAGCGTGCACAGCAGCGCGACCAGCGCTGCGGACACCCGCGAGGTCCGGCCCGGCCAGGACGGCCGCCGCAGTCGCCTGCGGCCGCCGGCATCGGCGCGGTGTTCGCGATCCTCAGGCACCGAAGAGCCTCCTGCGCAGCGCCGCAGCGTTACCGAAGATGCGGATGCCGAGCACCACGATCACCGCCGTCGACAGCTGCGTCCCCACGCCGAGATGGTCTCCCAGCAGCACGAGCAGGGCGGCCACCACCACGTTGAACACGAACGACACCACGAACACCTTCGGGTCGAAGATGCGGTCGAGGTAGGCGCGCAGCCCGCCGAACACCGCGTCCATGGCGGCGACGATGGCGATCGGCAGGTACGGCTGGAGCGCTTCCGGCACCTGCGGGCTGAACACGATGCCCAGCACGATGCCCACGACCAGGGCGATGAATCCGATCATCGGGGTCCTTCCTCGTCGCCTGATGCATACCGCAGGTCCGGTGCGGGCGCACGCGGCAGCCGGATATCCGAGCGGGGATCGACGTTCATCTCCACGCCGTAGAGCTGCACGAGCGACTGCATGCGCAGATACGCCGGCGAGCGCACGAAGTCCGTGCTCAGCGAGTCCTGCGGCCCGATGGCGCTCACCTCGTACGGGGGGACCACCGGCTGATTGTCGACGAGGATCGCCCCGCCCGCCTGTCGGATCGCCGCGTCCGGCCCGACACGCACGTCGTTGATGCCGATGCTCTCCGCACCCGCGGACCACAGGGCGTTGACCACCGCCCGCAGGTCCCGGTCGAACACGGCCTGCCCGTGGCGCTCCTGGGGCCTTTCGGAATCGCTGAGGTCGCCGCCGCCGTCGGGCTCGGTGATCCGTACGACGACCCCCGGACCGTGCACGGCGGTCGCCGCCGCGTCGTTGCGCAGCGTGTCCAGACGGTCGAGCACCTGCGCGCCCGCCGAGTCGCCGGCCAGCAGCCGGGTGCGGGCGGCGTCTTCCTTGTCCGCCAGTGCATCATGCGTGCGGACCAAACCGTCGACCGTGTCCTGGGCGCCGCGCACCTGGTCGACCATCGCGGATTGCTCATCCGCCGCCTGCGGCCGCTGCGCCAGCTGCTGCGCCGCGGCGGTGCCCAGCACGAGCCCCATCGCCAGGCAGCCCACGATGAGCCACGCCGCCCCGGCACGGGGATGGTTGCGGCCCGCCGCCGCGGACTCCGCATAGCCGGAATCCAGGTGGTCATGCAGCAGCGACTGCAACAGCGAGGGCTCGGGGTTGCGGCGCACAGTCATCGGATCACCAGCATCATCACGCCCTCACCGCCGCCGCACAGTCATTCCGCACCGTCCTGCGCGTGCCGCCGCACCGGATTCGCGGTGCGGCGGGGGACCGCGCGCGCCGTCATCAGCGCCTGCAGGACGTACACCACCCCGGTCCACAGATAGAGGCCGAGGCCCCACAGGAGCAGCGCCCACCCCCACGGGTGCAGGGTCACGGCGATCGCCGAATCCCCGTGGCCGGCCAGCAGCACGGGCATCGCGATCATGAGCGTGAACGTGGCCGCCTTACCCAGGTAGTGCACCTCCGGAGGTCCCAGCCCCCTGCTGCGGTAGAGCGGCAGCGTGGCCGCCAGGACCAGTTCGCGGGCCAGCAGGAGCCCGACTATCCACCACGGGATGATGCCCCGCACCGCGAAGGCCACCGGGACGGCGACCATGTACAGGCGGTCGGCCACCGGGTCGAGGAGCTCCCCGATCCGGCTGTACTGGTCCAGCAGCCGGGCGAGCTTGCCGTCGACCCAGTCCGAGGCGCCGCTGACGAGCAGCACCGCGAGCGCCCAGCCGTCCGCGTGCGGACCGAGCACCAGATAGAGGAACAGCGGCACCCCCAGAATGCGGAGCCCGCTGATGAGGTTCGGGACGGTCAGAGGGCCTTTGTCGGCCCTCCGACCGTCCTGTGTCGTCGACATGTCCACCCCCGCCCGCTACGGCGCCGTCCCACCGTTGCCGGTCAGATGACCCCCAGCGCGAACATCGCATCGGCCACCTTGACGAAGCCCGCGATGTTGGCGCCGAGGACATAGTCGCCCGGCTTGCCGTACTCGCGGGCGGTCTCGCTGCACCGCTCGTGCACGTCGCCCATGATCGCTGCCAGACGCTCGTCGGTGTACTCGAAGTGCCAGGAGTCCCGCGAAGCGTTCTGCTGCATCTCCAGCGCGGAGGTGGCGACACCGCCCGCGTTGGCGGCCTTGCCGGGGGCGAAGGCCACGCCGGCCTCGCGGAACGCCTTCAGCGCCTCCGGGGTGGTGGGCATGTTGGCGCCCTCCGCCACGGCGAGCACGCCGTTCTTGATCAGGGTGGCGGCGTCGTCGCCGCTGAGCTCGTTCTGCGTGGCGCACGGCAGAGCCACGTCGCACGGCACGTCCCAGATGCTGCCGCCCTCGACGAAGCGCGCCGACGTGCGCTGGTCCGCATACTCGCTGATGCGGCCGCGCTTGATCTCCTTGAGCTCCTTGATCAGTTCCAGCTCCACACCCTGCTCGTCGACGATGTAGCCGGACGAGTCCGAGCAGGCGATGACGGTGCCGCCGAGCTGGTGGACCTTCTCGATGGCGTAGATCGCCACGTTCCCGGAGCCGGAGATCACGACCTTCTTGCCGGCCAGGTCGGTGCCCTTGGCCTGCAGCATGCTGGCGACGAAGTAGGTGACGCCGTAGCCCGTGGCCTCCCTGCGCACCTGGGAGCCGCCCCACGTCAGGCCCTTGCCGGTGAGCACGCCCGATTCGTACGAGTTGGTCATGCGCTTGTACTGGCCGAACAGGTAGCCGATCTCACGGCCGCCGACGCCGATGTCACCGGCCGGAACGTCGGTGTATTCGCCCAGGTGACGGTGCAGCTCGGTCATGAACGACTGGCAGAAACGCATGATCTCCGCGTTGCTGCGGCCCTTCGGGTCGAAGTCGGACCCGCCCTTGCCGCCGCCGATGGGCAGGCCCGTCAGGGAGTTCTTGAAGATCTGCTCGAAGCCGAGGAACTTGACCATGCCCAGGTTGACGCTGGGGTGGAAGCGCAGTCCGCCCTTGTAGGGGCCGAGCACGCTGTTGTACTGCACCCGGAAGCCGCGGTTGACGTTGACGTTGCCCTCGTCGTCCTGCCACGGCACCCGGAAGATGATCTGCCGCTCCGGCTCGCACAGCCGCTCGATCAGCCCTGCGTCCGCGTAGTGCGGATAGCGTTCGAGGACCACCGACAGCGATTCGAAGACCTCTGCGACGGCCTGGTGGAACAGAGGCTCGCCCGCGTTGCGCTTGACCACCTCGTCGTAGATCTTGCTGACCTGACCATTACCGGTCACACGTCACCTTCTTTCAGCACACTCATCGACCTGTACTCGAATGATTCCGGAAAGTACCAAGCCGACAATCTATCCTGGACGAGGCCGATGCCGGAAACCGGTGCGAGCGCCGAGGGCCGGAACCACGGGCCTCGTGGGCCCTCAGCGCCAGGCGAAGACGGGCTGCTCGAAGTCAGCTACGCGGGTGTGCTCACCGCGCAGTACGACCTCGCGGAACTGGTAGATCACCGCCGCGGTGGGTGCGTGAAGGAATCCACCGCGCCACGGCAACTTTATCACCGGCCTCTCCGACTGCGGAATCCGATCGAACACCGGTTCCACATCCAGCTCCTCGAAAGGGACGAAGAACACATCGGCCACTTCGGCCGGGCTCGGCGTGGTGCGGCGCTCACGGCCCGCCCACAGCACCACGGGGGTCATCGAGTAGCCGGACCGGGTGACATAGTCGTCGAGCAGGCCGATCACGTCGTGCTGCTCCACCGAGACGCCGAGTTCCTCGGCGAGTTCCCGCCGCGCAGCGGTGACCTCGTCCTCCCCCGGGTCCACCCGACCGCCCGGCAGGGCGAACTGCCCCGGGTGGTTGCGCAACGACCACGAGCGCCGGGTCAGCCAGATGCCGGGGACGCCGGCACGGCTCGATACGGCCAGCGCCACCGCCGACCCCACGGCCGCTCCCCCGTCCGCCTGCGCACGTCCGGCGGCGATCCGCGGGAATCCGTCCAGCGCCGACCGGAGGGCGTCCGCGTCGACCGGCCGCGGGGCGCCGGACGGCTCCGGCTCACCGGGCGACGGAAACCCCGGCGACGGCCCGTCCACCGGTATCTCGGTGTCGTCCATGACTTGAGCGTAGCCCGCCGCCGGGCCCGCGGAGCCGGCCAGTCAGGCAGCGCCACGCCGCCGGCGCGCCCGGGAGACGAAAAGTGCCGGGACACCGCATGAACGATGTCCCGGCACTCCCCACACGTCGGGCTGGCGGGATTCGAACCCACGACCCCTTGACCCCCAGTCAAGTGCGCTACCAAGCTGCGCCACAGCCCGTGATGCGGCAAGGAACGCGTCCCCGCTGCACCAGGATGCACAGTACCGCAGCCGGGCCGCGATCCGGTAATCGGGCTCCGGCCTGCGGCTCCGCGCGGGGAGGACGGGCCGCGGCTACTTCTTGCGCCGGTCCCGCTTCTCCCGCACCCGCACCGAGATGCGCACCGGGCTCCCCTGGAAACCGAACTCCTCGCGCAGGCGCCGCTCCAGGAACCTCCGGTAGCCGGCCTCCAGAAAGCCGGTGGTGAACAGCACGAACGTCGGCGGCCGGGTGCCCGCCTGCGTGGCGAACAGGATCCGGGGCAGCCGGCCCCCGCGCATCGGCGGCGGCGTGGCGGCCACGACATCCTTGAGCCAGTTGTTGAGCCGTCCCGTGGGGATACGGGTGTCCCACGAATCCAGCGCGGTCTCCATGGCCGGAACCAGCTTCTGCACGGCGCGCCCCGTCAGCGCCGACACGTTCACCCGCTGCGCCCACGGCACCCGGTGCATCTCCCGGTCGATCTCGCGCTCGAGCTCGTAGCGACGGTCCTCGTCCACCAGATCCCATTTGTTGTAGACGATCACCAGGGCGCGCCCTGCGTCCGCCACCATCGACAGCACACGCAGGTCCTGTTCGGTGATGGGCTGCGACGCGTCGATGAGCAGGATGGCCACCTCGGCGGCGTCGATGGCCGACCGGGTGCGCAGCGACGCGTAGAACTCGGTGCCGCCGGCCTGCCGCACCTTGCGCCGCAGTCCCGCCGTGTCGACGAACCGCCACACCTTGCCGCCGAGTTCCACGAGCGAGTCGACAGGGTCGACCGTGGTGCCCGCGACATCGTGCACCACCGACACCTCCCCGCCGGAGAGCTTGTTGAGCAGGCTCGACTTGCCGACGTTCGGTTTGCCCACCAGCGCCACCCGCCGGGGCCCCGCGACCGGCGCGGCCGTGTCCCGCGGCGTCGCCGGGAGCGCGTCCAGGATCAGGTCCAGAAGGTCGCCCGTGCGGCGGCCGTGGATGGCGCTCACCGTGTGCGGTTCCCCCAGTCCCAGCGACCACAGGGCGGCCGCCTCGGCCTCCAGCATCTCCGAATCCACCTTGTTGGCCACCAGCAGCACGGGGGTCTTCGACCGCCGCAGGATCCGGGCGAACGCCTCGTCCGTCGTCGTCGCACCCACGGTGGCGTCCACCACCAGCACGATCGCGTCGGCCTCCGCCATCGCGACCTCCGCCTGGCGCGCGATCGCCTTCTGCAGCCCCTGCGCGTCCGGCTCCCAGCCGCCGGTGTCCTGCACCATGAACCGGCGCCCGGCCCACTCGGCGTTGTAGGCGACCCGGTCGCGGGTCACCCCCGGCACGTCCTCCACGACGGCCTCACGCCTCCCGATGAGCCTGTTGACCAGGGTCGACTTGCCCACGTTGGGCCGCCCCAGGATCGCCAGCACGGGCAGGGGCACGGGCTCGGCCTCGTCGTCCCCGGTCAGCTCCGCGTCGAGTTCCGCCCACTCGGACTCGTCCGACCAGATCCCGTCGACCTCCGAGCCCGCCGCGCCGGAACCCGGTCGGTTCATGCCCTGCGAGTAGACGTCGCCGCCTCCGCCTCCGCGCACGTCGTCGGTCATAGGGCTGCTCCCATGCTCTCGCGTGCCAGCCCCGTGAGGAGCTGCACGACGTCGTCGAATCCCATGTCGCTCGTGTCCACCACGCGCGCGTCGTCCGCCGGCCGCAGCGGCGACACCGCCCGGGTCGAGTCGAGGTGATCGCGCCGGCGGACCGACTCGAGCACCGACGCATAGTCATCTGCACCGCCCGCGGCGACGTTCTGGTCGTTGCGCCGGCGGGCGCGCGCCTCCGGACCGGCCGTCAGGAACACCTTCACATCGGCGTCCGGCAGCACGACGGCACCGATGTCCCGGCCCTCCACCACCATGCGCTCGCGCGAAGTCCCCAGCGCGCGTTGGATCTCCACCAGCGCCGTCCGCACCGCCGGGATCGCGGACACGGCCGAGACCGCGGCCGTGACCGCATCGCCGCGGATCTGCGCCGCCACGTCCTCGCCCGCCAGCAGCACCTCCTCCGCCAGCGGTTCGGAGCCGACCGTCACCGGCAGACCGCGCACAGCCGCCGCCACCGCCTCCTGGTCCTCCAGGTCGATCGCGTTGCGCAGCACGTGCAGTGTCGCGACCCTGTACATCGCCCCGGTGTCCAGGTACCCGGCGCCGATGCGGTCCGCCACGCGGCGCGACACGGTCGACTTGCCGGTGCCCGACGGCCCGTCGACCGCCATCGTGAACCGCGCCGGGACCGCGTCCGTTTCCGGGCTCACATCCCCACCTTCCCGTAGAGCGCGGCGACCTCGCCGCCGTTGAGCACACGCATGGTCCCGGGACGCTGGTCGCCCAGCGACACCGGCCCCACATCCGTGCGCACCAGCTCCGCCACCGGGTGACCGACCTCCGCGAACAGTCTTCGCACGATGTGCTTGCGGCCCTCATGGAGCACCACCCGCACCAGGGTCCGGCGCTCCCCCAGCTCGACCACGGAGAACTTGTCCACACGCACCGGGCCGTCCTCGAGCTCGACCCCGTCGGACAGGATGCGGCCCAGGTTCCGGGGGATCCGGCCGTCGAGCGTGGCCATGTAGGTCTTGAGTATCTCGTAGGACGGGTGCATGAGCCGGTGCGCCAGTTCCCCGTCGTTGGTGAGCAGGATCAGCCCCTCGGTCTCCGCGTCGAGGCGTCCGACGTGGAAGATCCGCTGGCCCGCCATGACCCGTTCGGCCACGAGGTCCCCGATGCACGGCCTGCCCAGGTCGTCGGACATCGTCGACTGCCACCCGCGGGGCTTGTTCAGCGCCAGGTAGACCATGTCCCGGTCGATCACCACGCGCACGCCGTCCACCCGCACCACCGACGCGGTGGGGTCGACGCGCATGCCCTGGCGTGTGACGATCTGCCCGTCGACCTCCACCCTCCCCTGGTCGATGAGGATCTCCGCCGCGCGGCGCGACGCCACACCGGCCTGCGCGAGTACCTTCTGCAGCCGGACGCCCCGGTCTGCGCCGCCGCCCCCGCGTTCGAAGGACGTCGCCACGGGGCCGTCGGACTGGTTGCGCGCGGGCCGGGCGAAGCTCAGGGTGGTCGGCTGCCGCTTCGCACCGGCGGGCTTGGGTTTGGGCTTGGGATTGGGCTTGGGCTTCCGTGTGTGCTGCGCGTGCCCCTGCGCCGACGATGCCGCCGGGCGCGCGCCCCGCTTCGGCCCCGCGCCCCGCTTCGGCCCCGCGCCGCGGACACCACGGCCCTTGCCTGCGGGGGCCCCGGACCCGGTGCGCCGGTCGTCGCCGCCCCTCTTGCCTGAGTCACCACCGCCCTGCGCCCGGGCGCCGCGGCCCCCTCCCTGTGTCCTCCGTGCGTCCCCGCGCCGGCCGCGGGGGTGTCGGTCTCGATCCGGTGTGCCGTCTCGGCGAGCGGGTCTCATCAGTGATCGTCCACATCTGTTTCGGTGGTGTCCTCCTCCGCGGAGGCGGAGGAGCGCGCACGCATCTTCTGCACGCGCGGGTCGTCGTCGAGGTTGTCACCGATGTACTCGATGACGTCCTCGTCCGGCAGCAGCGGCGCCAGTGGCGGCAGGTCTGCGAGCGAATCGAGTCCCAGCCGCTCCAGGAACATGTCCGTTGTGGTGTAGAGCGTCCCGCGGGTCTCGGGGTCCGACCCGGCCTCCGTGATCAGGCCACGCGCCACCAGGGTACGCATCACGCCGTCCGCATTGACCCCGCGGACCGCCGCCACACGGGTGCGGGTCACCGGTTGACGGTAGGCGATCACCGCCAGCGTCTCCAGCGCCGCCCGCGTCAGTGTGGCACGCGTCCCGTCCAGCAGCAGCCGTTCGACATAGGGCGCGTTCTCGGTGCGGGTGAACAGCCGCCATCCCTCGCTGGTGCCGCGCAGTTCCATGCCCGCGGACGACTCGTCGAACCGCCGCGCGATCGCGTGCAGGCGTTGCTCCACCCGGACGGCGGGGACGTCGAGGACACCGGCGAGCACCTCCGGCGTCACCGGGGAGTCGGTCACCAGCAGCAGGGACTCGAGCACCGAGTCCAAGCGGGCGTCCGTCAACACGTCCTGGGCGCCGTCGTCAGGGGCGCCGTCGTCAGGGGCGCCGTCGTCAGGCTCATCGTCGCTCATGCGTACTCCTCGTCGCTGATCGCCTCGGCGCCGTCCTCACCGGTCCACTGCACCTGGAGGTCGCCGAGCGGTTCGGGCTGCTCGAAGGTCACCGTCCGCCGCCGGTACAGTTCCAGCAGCCCCAGGAACCGGGCGACGATCTCCAGCCTGGTCCCGCACTCGGCCACCAGCTCGGTGAACGTCGCGCCGGACCCCCGTCCGCGATCCCGCAGCAGCTCGACGATCCGCTGCGCATGCTCCTGCACGGACACGCGGGGAGTGTGCAGGTGGTCGAGGCCCACCGTCGGGATCTCCTTGGGCCGCATGGCGTAGGCGGCGACCTCCGCCAGCCGCTCGGCGCCCACTCCGATGCGCACTTCCGGCAGCAGGTCGGTGAACCGGTCCTCCAGGGGCACCGCGGCGGGATAGCGCTGCAGCGCCGCCGCTTCGAGCTCTCCGAACAGCTGCGCCACCTGCTTGTAGGCGCGGTATTGCAGGATCC
>CAYVJJ010000014.1:0-21221 GCA_964451655.1 uncultured Mycobacteriaceae bacterium
GCGTACGCCTTGGCGGCCGCGGTGCCCACCAGAAGGGCGCCCGCGAGTCCGGGCCCCACCGTGGCGGCGACGGCGTCGGGCCGTTCCAGCCCGGCCGCGGCGAGCGCCCTGCGCATGGTGGGCACCATCGCCTGCAGGTGCGCGCGCGAGGCGATCTCCGGCACCACACCCCCGTAGCGGGCGTGTTCGTCGACGCTGCTGGCCACCTCGTCGGCCAGCAGCTGCACGCGGGGTGCCCCGTCGGCGTCACGGTCGAGCCGGACGATACCCACTCCGGTCTCGTCGCACGAGCTCTCGATCCCCATGACGATCACCGTCCGGCCTCCTCCCCGGTCCGCCGCACCTCGGTCTGCGGCACCCCGATCTGCGAGCCGTCGGACCGGTCCTGCGCGGCCGGCCTGCGCATGACGTACGCGTCGGCGCCGCTGGGACGGTAATACCGCGGCCGGGTCCCGATGCGCTCGAATCCCACACTGCTGTAGAGGCCGATGGCCGGCTCGTTGTCGGTGCGCACGTCCAGGTATACGGGCCCGCCGTGCGCATCCGCCTCCGCGAGCAGCGTGGCCAGCAGACGGCGCCCGATACCCCCGCCCTGCGCGGCGGGGGCCACCGCGATCGTGTGCACCTCGGACTCGGGTTCGTCACCGCCGAGCAGCGCGATCCCCGCATAGCCGACCAGACGGCGCGTGGCGTGCCCCTCGATGGGCTCGCGTGCCGCGAAGAACCGGGTGTGCGGCGCGCGCAGCTCCTCCGCGAACGCGGCGGCGGGCCAGGGGCTCTCCCCCGCGAACAGCCGCCGTTCCAGCGCCGCGCACGCATGCGCGTCCCTGAACTCGAGCGGCCCGATGGTCACTGCCTCACCTTCGCCCGCAGCGCCCCCGCTCATACGGAGGCCTGAGCCGGGCGCACCCGCGGCTTCGGTTCGGTGGCGTCAGGGCGGCGCAGATACAGCGGCTCGAGCGGAGCGGGTGCGGCACCCCCGGACAACAGCGGGGCCGCCACGGCGGCGAGCCCCCACGGCGACGGGGCCTCCGGCACGACCGCGGTCATCCCCAGCGCTGCGATGTGCTCGGCGGAGCCGGCCGCCACAACGGCGCCCCGCTTTTCTACGTCGGCGGGCCGCGATACCGCGGGCCCCTCGATCCGTGCGGCGCCCCGGTAACGGGCCCAGTACACCTCACGGCGGCGCGCGTCGGTCACCGTCAGGAACTCCTCCGGAAGCACGTGCCCGCCCCCGGGGGAACCGGCGTCACCGGAGCGCTCCCGCGCCTGCGCCGCGATCGCGTCGAGGCTGCACACGCCGTGCACGGGGATCCCCAGCGCGTCACCGAACGCGGCGGCGGTGACCATCCCCACGCGCAGGCCGGTGAACGGGCCCGGCCCGCACCCGGCCACCACCGCGTCCAGATCCGCTGGAGCCGCGCCGGCCTCGTCGAGGCACGCCATGATCTGCGGGGTGAGCACCTCGGCGTGCGCCCGGGCATCGTGCGTGACGCGGACGGCGAGCGTGATGGAGGCGCCGGAGGAGGCGCCGGACAACCGCACGAGGCCCGCGGTGACGGCGGGCGTGGAGGTGTCGACGGTGAGTACTAGCACGATCCCCCATCGTACCGACCTGCATAAACGCCCTCGCCGTCGCCCGGGCGCAGGCGGCGCGGCGAGTGCTGCGCACCGCAGGGTCAGTGCACGCGCCCCCACTCCACCGTGCGGGCATCGGTGCCGGGATCGCGTCGCAGCCGTACCAGCACGTGCTGCTCCGCGAGGCGCTCGGCCAGACCCGCGCCCCATTCGACGACGACCACCGCGCTGTCGAGGTCCGTGTCCAGATCCAGGGCGTCCAGCTCGTCCAGGGCGCCCGCGCCGTCACCGAGCCGGTACGCGTCCACGTGCACCATCGCCGTGCCGGGGCGTCCGTCGGCGCGCGCCGCCCCCGCCGGGTGGATCCGCGCGATCACGTAGGTGGGTGAGGTGACCCGCCCGGCGGCACCCAACCCGTCGGCGATCCCCCGCGCCAGGACCGTCTTGCCCGCGCCCAGCGGACCGTCGAGGATCACCAGGTCCCCGGGGCCGAGGTCCGCGGCGAGCGCGCGTCCGAAATCCTCGGTGTCGGCAGCGGCGGCCAGCGTCCTGCGCTCCATCAGCCCTGCCCGCCGACGTACCGGCGCTGCACCCGCCCCTTGATCCCGGTGACCACCTCATAGTGGATGGTTCCCAGCGTGTCCGCCCATTCCTGGGCGTGCGGCTCGCCGCGGCGCGGGTCGCCGAAGATGACGGCCTCGTCCCCGACCCGCGCACGCGAGTCCGGGCCGAGGTCCACGACGAACTGATCCATGCAGACCCGCCCGACCGCAGGCCGGCGCTGCCCGCCCACGGTCACGTCGAAACGGCCGGACAGCGTGCGCGGGATGCCGTCGGCGTACCCCAGCGGGACCACGCCCACGGTCGTGTCGTGTTCGGCGGTCCACGTGTGCCCGTAGGAGACGCCCTCCCCCGCACGCACGGTCTTGACGTTGACCAGCCGGCCGGACACCCGCATCACCGGGCGCAGGCCGAAGTCGGACACGTCGGGCATCGGCGAGAGCCCGTAGAGCGCGATCCCCGGACGCACCATGTCGAAGCGCAGGTCGGGACGGGTGAGGGTGGCCGCCGAGTTCGCGGCGTGCACCACTTCCGGGGTCAGGCCGGCCGCCCGCGCCTCGGCCACCATCCGGCGGAAGACCTCCGCCTGCGCGTCGATCACCGGGTGATCGGGCTCGTCGGCCCGCGCGAAATGCGTGAACAGCCCGCGCAGCCGGACATCTCCCGCGTCGTGTGCGGCCACCACCGCATCGAGCAGGCTCGGCCAGTCGTCGGCGTTGACGCCGTTGCGATTGAGGCCGCTGTCGAGTTTGACGGACAGCACGGCGGGCGTGCCGGCGCGGCGGGCGCCGTCGACCACCGCGTCCAGCTGCGGCCGCGCGGACACCGCGAGTCCGATGCCGGCCTCGATCGCGGGCGCGAAGTCCGCGTCGGGCGTGTGCAGCCAGGACAGGACGGGCGCGGTGATTCCGGCGGCACGCAGCTCGAGCCCCTCAGCCAGGGTGCATACGCCCAGCTCGCTGACGCCTGCGGCCACCATCGTACGCGCCACTTCGACCGCGCCGTGACCGTAGCCGTCGGCCTTGACAACGGCCATCACCGGCGTGTCGCCGGCCCGCTCACGGACCACGCGCACATTGTGAGCAAGCGCGTCGAGGTCGATGGCGGCGAGCGCTTGCGGCGCGGAGGAGGGCTGGAGGGTCGCGGAAGGTCTGATGTGGGGCTGGCCGGTCATGGCCTCAGATTCTGCCACCGACTGCGGTGCGCCCGGCCCTGCGGCCGGGCACGTGGCGCGACACCGGCATCGGCGGATAGACGCGCGTACGCCTCACGCATGCATTCGCGGGCGAGGTCAGACTCCCCAGGTCGAGGGGCACTCCCAATAGGCCGCCGACCTGTCTTCGATCGCCCACAGGAGCCGCCGCCCCGATGTCAGCCTGACCGCCGCGACCGCGACATGCACGTGCAGTGGGACGCCCTCGTGGCTGAGCAGTATCGCCGGACCGCTCCACCCGCTCAACCGGCCTCTGGCGACATCACCCCACTCGACCAGGCGCCCGGCTGCGCTGAACAGGTCGTCCACTGTGCGCATGCCCAACTCCGCCGCCGCGAAACCCGAAACCGCGCAGAACCCGGGATTCGCGACGATCGATGCGCCGTCGGTAGTGGACGTCAACACGGGTGTCGGAAGTCGGTGGAGGATCTTCAGAACTTCGTTCGGAAGTATGTCCGGATCCGGCCGACCACAGTCACCCGGCTCGGACGCCGTGGACAGTCCCGCTGCATCGATGCGGCGTAGTACGTCGACCCTGAGGCCGAAACGCGGTCGGCTCATATCATCTGCTTCCTCACGAGCCTGCGTGCGTGTGCCCTCGTTCAGGGAAGGCCTTGATCGTTCGCGACCTCACAGATCGCACAGCGCGCTGCCGAGTACCGCTGACTCAACAGCAGCGCGGCAACCAGAACCGGAACAATCCCATTTCCCATCGGGATTCGGCATCATATCCGGCATTATGGCGCACCCTAAGCCGCCGGCAATTACCGGCGACTCCCCATCGGAAACTTCAGGGTACCTGCCCCTCAATCCATTGTGCAACATCGCTTGATCTGCACATCGTTGCGATACTCCGCTTCAGCTGAGGCATGCGCCGCTCCGGGGAGCACACCTTCACCCCCTCCGGGATTCCGCGCCGGTCGCCTACCGCCTCCGGCGGCGGAATTCCGCCGCCGTCATCCCGCCGAGATCGACACCCCACTTGACGCGATCGCCTTCCCCTGAATTCACCTGGATAGACGCCTTACCGGCATCCCGCTGGAGGTAACACCACGGCATCTCGCTGCGATAATCAGTGGGTACACGGTCGACGCCAGGCTGGCAGATGACCGGCGACTCACGCTAGCCGTGGAGGTGCACTGACGAAAAGACGTGCAGCCCGGAGCCGACGACGGCGAACACCCTGGACCGAGGTCTGTCCAGTAACTAGATGGTGCGCTAATCACAAACAGTGAAAATGAATATCCTTGCCGCGATATCTCGAATGATGGCGGTTGAATTCGAGTGCTCTCTCACGATATTCATAGGAAACCCGATTCGCGGGCAATGCGCTGCGACAGGCATAAACGGAAATCATCGTTCCTGCCCTCCCGGATGAGCGCATCGATCGCGACCTGGCGGACGCACGTTTTGACTGGACGATCCCGTAAAGGCACAGCTCGTACGAATGCAGGGTCCGGTCAGGCCCCCGAACCTGCGCCAGAAGCGGTCGTGTCGACGATCGGCGCCCCGGCGGTCGCGACACGGTGCATACCCGCAGCTCGCTCCACTACCTGACGGAAGTACCCGCGCAACTCCTCGGCGATGATCGAATCGATGACCATGTACCACATGGCCTCCACGCATCCGATGAAGTCGAACTCATCCTGCGCCAGGCGCGCAGCCACTCGTGCTCCCCAGAACTGTGCCCACAGCACGCGAGCCGTCGCCGTCGGGTCATCGACCAGGACGTCGCCGCGTTCCACGGCGGCGGCGAGCAAGCCGGCCATGCGCTCGCGGACCGCGCGCGAGTCGGCGCTGGCGTCGCGGTCGGCTTCGCCGATCTCCTGCATGAGGCGGTCGCCCGCGCGCACGTACATGTCGGTGTAGGCGAGGGCTGCAACCGCCATGGACTGGTGGATGAGGTCTTCCACCGGTGGCATATTCGACCCGGCGATCACGCTGCGGGATTGTGCGACGCGGCGGTCGCGCTCGCCGATGATCTCGCGCGCAAGCGTCTCTTTGGAGTCGAAATGAAAGTACAGGGCGCCCTTGGTGACGTCCGCCTGTGTGACGATCTCACCGAGGTTGGCCTGCACATAACCACCCTCGGCGAACACGACCGCTGCGGCGTCGAGGATCTGACGCCGGGTGGCCTCGGCCCTCTCCTGTCTCACCATGCGCTGCGCGCCCGCCTTCCTGTCCCGTGCCGCCTGCGGTGCGGTCTCCGCTACAACACACGTCCCGTCGGAATCGGGCGTGCGACGACGGTCGATCGCATAGTCCGCGCCGTATCCGGAACGCGCGCAGCGTAGCGCAACCGCAAGATGCCGAAGGTCGGCGGATCGGCTTCGCCGAATACCGAATCGTCATGGTGTGACGTCCTGCCCCGACCCGCCGCCATCATTCCGACTCCATCACACCCCCACCATGCCGTCCGAGTCGCCTGTATCGGAGGGCGTGTCGCAGAACCGGCTCAGCCCTGCCTGCCCACCGTGCCCACGGTACGTATCCTGCGGCCGCGACAACGCCGAGCACGACCATGCCTACCGACACCGACCACTGTGCTGCGACAACCATCGCCGTAGCCACGGCGATGGTTGCGCACAAGCTCAGCACAACCGCGACCGCAAGGCGGTCCGCCGACAGGATCCGACCGGTGCGGGCGAGGCGCCATGCCCACCCACTGCCTGGAACTAGCACGCAGAAGAATGCCGCGGCGCCCAGCCGCAGCGGCGGCCACACAGCCGGCAGGACCACGCACGCCACCAGCAGCGCCGCCGCGGGCACCAGAAGTCGTGCATTCCGTCGAGAGTTCATGACGCCTCCTTTGCCCCGGACGGGGCGAACACCACCGCATCGGGATTCTCGTAGACCACGGCGAACTGCGGGGACCGCCGCAGGTCCTGCACGATGTCCGCCAGCGCGCCGGTCGGCAGGGTGCGACCCATCTCCGCGCCGATCTCCTGCGACCGCGTGATGAGCAGGTATGAGCGGGAGAACTCCGGGTTGGTCAGCCAGTCGTGCAGCACCGCCGCCGGATGCGCCACCACGTTCTCGCGTGAGGGCCTCGGCTCCCGGTCGATGGCCACGTAGGTGAATTTTTCGTAGTCGAGGAACTGACCCGGATAGTTGGTGCTGCCCGTCACCAGCAGCGCCTCCGACGGTGCAGCTCTGGCCACCCACGCCGATGCCGCAACCTCGTCCGGGGTGAAGTGGTTGCCGCGCTCCTTGCCGTAATAACCGAGGAAGAACCCCGGCACCACCAGCGTCACCGCTGCCGCAGCCGCGGCGAACCGACGGAAGGGGAACACCGGAGGCGGGGGAGGGCCGTGTGACGGCGGAAGAGCGCCGGCCCGGGGCGGCAGGCAAGCACATGCGGCGAGGAACGCGATGAACGGCGCGGCGAACAGGTAGACCCGCAGCAGCGCCTCACCGCCGAACGACGTCTGCACCATCGTCGCCGCAGGGGCCGCCATGAGCACCAGCGCAGCCTTCTGCGGGAATCCCGTGCGGCGCATCCGCCACGCCCCCACCAGCGCGATCATCACGGCGAGAGCCACCGTCGAGCGGTCGCCCCACGACACCGCCGCTTCTGCGCCCGTGGCCCCCGCGGACTTCGCGAAAGTGGCGTCCGCATTGGCGACGGGTCTACCGAACCCCGCCACCAACTCGCCGATGTTCGTCACCGTGAACCCACGGGCGAACGTCAGCGCCCAACCCCCGCACAGCCCGATCGCGATCAGCGGCAGGTACCACCCGCGCACCACCCGGAACACCACGAGCGCCGTCACGGAGGAGACCAGCACCAGCAGCGTGATCTGGTGTGTCACGGCGAGCGCCGCCACTGTCACCGTGAACAGTCCCAGGCGCACCGCGGCGGGCATGCCGCGGCGCAGCAGCGTGCCCACCACGGCAAGGTAAAGCACGAAGGCTATCGCCTGCGGCGAGAAGTAATCCTGCCCCACCCAGGTGATAACGAAGAACCACAGGACCGCCAGCCAAGCGAGATCTTCGCGGTCGGTGAGACCGCGCAACACATACCGCAACAGCACCAGAATCATCAGGTTGAACACGAGCGGCGCCCACAGTGCCAGCGTGAAGGCATCGTGTGCGCTGCCGGCGGAGGCCACCAGCGCGCTCCCCGAGAAGAACCCCGGCCAGTTGTGGTAGACGGGGTTCACGCCGATGGACGTATCGACGGTGCCGTTGCGCAGGATGTAATCGACGATGCCCAGATGCTTATACGACCACGCGTAGCGCACGGTGCCGTAGAGCACGGCCGGCGTTCCGTGGACGAGCACCAGATAGGTCACGACATGGGCGCCGGTCACCCAGCCGGGGCGCCGCGCGAAGATGCTCGCGAGAGTTCCGAGCAGCAGAATCGCCAGTCCTGTCACCGTGGCGATGTCGAACAGGTTCAACAGCCCCAACCCGGCCATCGCCGCCGGCCCCCCGGTGCATGCGAAGCCCACGCACCACAGCAGCACCGCCGCGGCGAGGCACAGCAGCGGCATCGCCTGCGTGCGCAACGCCGGGACGATCCCGTCCGGCGTACTCCGCGGTCCGGGCGGTGTTGCGGCGCCGGCGCGGCGCTTGTCGACCATCAGCATGACGGCCCCCGCACCCCCGTGGTGAACCGCATCGCGTCCCGCTCGAGCAACCGCAGCACGGGGCGTACGTTGCGGCGGCGCCACACTGGACCTGGCGCATTGCGGCTAGCCCGCAGCCGGGCATTGGACACATGCTGCAGCCACGCGAACAGAACCAGGAAGTCTGCGGAGAGGCCGGCGTTGGGGCATGGTGCTCGGGACTCGACGAGAAACGCGAAGAGACCGGACGAGTCGTATAACGCCGCGCTTGCAGCAGCGCCGAACTCCACGGGCCGCGTCGCCAGATACCAATGCACCGCGTCGACGTCGGGGATGCCCTCATCGCAGCCGTTCTCCCAATCGACTATCCCCGTCACGTCACCACCGTCGGTGAGCACGTTGCCCGGCCAGAAGTCCCCGTGCGCCTGTCCGACGGTGACCGCGGCACCGGCCATCGGTCCTCGGAGACGGTGACGCAGTTCCTCGAGCGCTCTGGAAGACGCGCCCGGAAAGCCCCGCAACGTCTCCACAGGCACGTCGACCCACCGGTGTAGACGATGCCCGTCGGCAGGCACCACGCGTGCCGTCGCCGCCTGGACCCGCGCCAGCGCTCCGATCGCCGCCCCGGCGGCCGACCCGTCGGCGCACGGCCCGCCCCGCAGCCGCGTCTCCCGCACCACTGTCCGCCCACCGACCACCGCAGTCGCACGGATGCACGGCAGGATATCCGCGACGTCCGCACCGACGGCCGACCGCAGCCTGAACACGGTGTGCACGTGTCCCGCCAGTCCGCGGTCGGCGGCGGCGGACGTCGCAATCTTGAGCACCGCCGGGTCCGTGTCATCGTCGATCGCGACCACCAGCGTGTCTGATTCCGCGTCGAGGCGACGCACCGGCGTATCCGCACGCAGCCCGCAGGCCATAAGAGCCTGTTCAAGACCGCAGTGCCGCCGCAGCCGTCGCTGCCGCCACCCCCGTGGCGTTCGCGCCAGTGCCGCCCGCAGACCGCGGGCATCCGAGTCCTCCCACAGCCCGGTCTTCCCCGAAACCAATAGCAGGCCCGCGACCGTGCACTGTGCGACGAGCACCGCCACGCCTATGCCGGTGACGCCCCACACCCGCAGTGTGAACCAACTCCCGGTCCAGATAGTCCCCGCGATGATGGCGTACACGGCGACGACGGTGCGCATATCGTTGCGCACACGAGCGGTGCTCACCGCAATACCGACGATGATCTGCGGGATCGACGAGAGCAGGATCAGCCGCAGCGCCCCCGTGGCTCCCGCCGCATAGTCGCTTCCGAGCACCCGCAACACCAGCGGCGCCGCTGCCGTGCCGATGAGTGCCAGCGGCACCACCAACGCGACGCAATAGCTCAGCGCCCGGCGCGCGTTGACGACGGCCCGCTGCGGATCGTGCGCCGACTCGGCGATCAGTGCGCTTCCGACGTTGCTGGTGACCAGGTACAGCGAGTATCCGATGGCGTTGGCCATGAAGTAATAGGCGCTCGCATCGGCCCCGCGGATGTTGAGGGCGAGCAACGTGAGGACCTCGGGCACGGCCATCCACACCAGCCAGGCCGTCTGGTCGTAGGCCGCGAACCGCACCAGATTCCGCAGAGGGAAGCGCGACGAAGCCGTCGCGCCGTCGGCGGTCAGGCGGTTCCGGGTGATCACGAGCATGAGCACTGTGACGCAGGCGACCACCGCCACCGCGGGCAGTGCGGTCGCAGCGAAAACCGCCCACGCCGCCGTCGCTGTGAACAAGGGCAGAGCCGCTAACTTCGCCACCGAGTACAACGCGTTGGCGACGGGCACCCACACGCTCTTGCGTAGACCGATCAGCACCTGGTCCTGCAGCACGAACAGCACCCATACCGCTGTCGCTACGGCGAATGCGGACGCCGGCACCGGCCCGTCGCGCAGGAACGCCAGCTGTGGCGCCCACCAATGCTGCCCTGCCAGGAACACTACCGCCGCCACCACCGCTGCGGCCGCGCTTGCCGCGTAGGCCCCGGCGATCACGCGCCGCACCGACGCTCCGGCGACAGGCAGGAATCGCACCAGCCCGTTGCGCAGGCCCAGCGTGGCGAGGTTCGCGAGCAACGTCATCGCCGACACCAGCGCCGTCCCCACCCCTACCGCGTGCGTGGGCAGCAATCGCGCTGCGAGGGCCCAGAAGGCGAATCCGGCGGCGGAGGTCAGCCCCGTGCTGAAGATGAGCGCCGCCGCATTCGCCCGCAGCGGATGCCCGCCACACAGTCGCGGCCCGCGCAGTCGCCTGTCCCGGACGCGAGGGGCGGTCGCCGGCCGCGCGAGGATCATCCCGGCTCCCCGGGCGTGATGCGCGCAAAGTCGATCAGAAACCGTGCCGGGAACACCGATGCGTCGGGCTGTCCACCGTAGACGCCGCCCACCGCGAGGTTCATGAGAAGGTACATAGGTTCGTCCGGCACCTTCTCGCCGACCACCCGCCACACCTCCTCCCCGTCGAGCGAGAAGACAAGCAGCCCGCGCGTCCAGTCGAGGCGCACCGTGTGCCAGGTCCGGGAAAGGTCGCGTCCCGGCGGCAGCGTCACGGTGTGTCCCGTCACCGGTTGCGTGCGGTCGCCGGGGTGGAAGTACATGTTCGCTTCCCCCGGCAACTGACCGACGGCCTCCATCAAGTCGATCTCGGGTACCGACGATTCGCTTGCCGGCAGCAGCCAGATCGCCGGCCAGAGCCCCGCGCCCCGGGGAATGCGGAACCGCACCTCGACCGTCCCGTAGGTGAAGGCGTATTTCGGTTCGGCCCCGTGTGCCGGCGGACCCGTCGTGACGACGCCCGAGGTGTAGGGGAAGGTCTTGCCGTCGCCGGTCACGGCGCGGTGCTCAGCGGTGAGCACGAGCGCGCCGCCGTGCACCGCCACCTGCCCCGGCAGATACCATTCCAACTCATTGTTGGACGCGATCGTGCAACCGCTGTCGTCCCACCAGTAACAGGTACTCCACAGTGCGCTGTCCAGGCTCGTGCCGTCGAACTGCTCGTCGAGCGCGTCGCTGCCGGGAACGGTGGGCTGCCTCGTGGAACTCGGGGTCGCCGGCTGCCGGGTGGTGGACGTTGTCGTGGTGTCGGCGGCAGCGTCCCTGCCGTGGCCGAGCGTGACGTTGACGGTGCAGGAGGACGCGAGGGCGAGTACCAACAGCGCCGCGGCCACCGCGCCCGCGGCGCCGCAGGCGGCACAAAGGGCGCCCCTCCGACGCTCAATCATCGCGGAAACCGATCGCGCTCTTGACGCCCTTGCGCAGAAAGTGGTCGGCCTGCGTCCACGGCAACCGCTCGAGCCGCACCTCGGCGTAGTCGACGGGCCGGGCACCGAACTTCTGCTTGGCCTGTGCGAGGGCGCCCGACCGGCCCGATTCGCCCATGTGGAAAGTCGTGCAACCGCGATCACAGGCGAGTTCGATCGCGGTCCAGTAGGCGAGTTCACTCGCGTGCGAGCGGCCGACACCTTCACGGTCCATCGCCGCGCGTGTGCCATGCGCAGTCCGCCCGTAGAGCACGATCGCACCCGCCACCGCCGCGCCGTCGATGCGGCACAGTGTGACAACGAAATCCTCGCCCAAGTGCGCACCCATCGTCTGGAGCTTGTCGAGCGGATCGCGCCGACGGGCGCGGGCGCGGGCCAGCGGACGGGGCTCGTGCTGCTGCGCCGCCCACCGGTCGACCGATAGCAGAAACAGCGCGTAGTACTCCCCCAGAAGCCGCCCCGAATGCGCAGTCTCCACCTCGATACCGGCACGTCTCGCGAGCCGCACGTTGCGACGCGCCGACTGCGACAAACCCGCCCACACCCCGTCCCGCCCCGGGGCCAGGTCGAGCACATGGGCTCGGCGTGGCACCAGCGTGGCGCCGACGTCTCCGGCTGCGGCACGCCACGCAGGCGCGGTCACGGGGTCAGGGCGGATCCAGACCCTCTGTGCACGCTGTCTGCGCAGATCGCCCAGCACACCGCGCACCTGCGGCGCCGACAGCCCGCTCGCGCTGATCAATCCGCCGATCCCCCATGCCGGCGGGTACGACTGGAGACTTCCGCCGATCCCCGCCGGACCTCGCCGACGGACCAACGGGAGCACCGCCTCGGTGCCGTCGCCGAACGCGTACAGCCGGCTGGCATCCACGTAGTGCCCTGACGCACACACCGCGTCCACCCACTCGGGTACCTGCTCGGGCAGCGCCGCGTCGCTGGCGGCGATGATCCACCGCCAGCGCGCACGCGGCACGGGCGCCGTCACAGTCATGCCGGTCATGCGTGCACCGCCCGGAGCCTGCTGCGCATGCGGCGTGCTTCCCGCCACACTGCCGTTCGCACCCTCTCTTGCGGGACGGCGCACCGGACCCCGCGCCCGCGCAGCAGATCGGCGACGCGTTCGGGCCCGTCGTCGGGCGACATCGTGATCCGTGCCAGCCGGTAGACATCGTCGTCGGTGTGGCTGAGAGCGTTGCGTACTGCCGCCGCCGAGGCGTAGCCGGCGTCGACGACAGCGCGGCGCACGGCCCTGTCGTGGTATCCGTGCGGGTAGGCGAAGCTGGTCACCTTACGGGACACCACGTCTTCGAGGATCGAGCGGCTGTCGCGGATCTCTCGGCGTGCGTGCTGGAGCGGCAGGCAGTCGAGCTGCGGATGAGTAACGCTGTGTGCCCCCACCTCGAGTCCGTCCGCCGCCAGGTCACGCAGATCCGCCGCGCGAAGCATCGGCAGGTCTCCGGCGCATCCGTGCATCCAGCCGCTGCGCCCGCCCAGGTGCCCGGCGACCGCATACAGCGTGCTCGGAAGACCGCGTTCCCGCAGCCGTGGCCAAGCGTGCACCGCGAAGTCGGCGAGCCCGTCGTCGAACGTGATCACAACGGTGCGCGCGGAGGGTGCACTGCCTGCATGCAGCATCGCCGCGAGCTCGCCCACTGTGCACGCGGTGAAGCCGAGCCCGATGATCGTGTCGAGGTGATCGGCGAAGCGGTCCGGGTCGACGGTGAATCGCTCGAAGCCGTCGGCGGCGGCCCGCGCGACCGAGTGGTACAGCAGGATCGGGATCACGGTGGTCATGCCCGCACCTGCCCCAATGCCGTTCGCGCGGCTCGACGCCGGCTCTGCAGATAGCGGTAGGGGCCGGCGGCCATTCCACGTCGTTGGGCCCATACGAGATCGCGCGGGTAGGGCGGCAACCCGGGGATCACCGGCTCCCGGCCTCCGCCGGACACCCTCGCCACCGCCGGAACCGCATTGCGTGCCAGGACGGCCAGCATGCGCGGATCGTCGATTGCGCAGCGCATGAGATACGCGCCCAAACCCACCCCGTAGCCGTACGCCTGCCGGCGCAGCTGCGCGTAGTCGCGGTGATGCGGGTGCATCACGATCGCCGCGGGTTCATAAGTAAGCCGGTGGCCGCCGCGGACCACGTCGTAAAAGGCGGCCAGATCGTCGCCGCCCATCGCAGCGGTGCCGGCGCCGAGCGCTGGATCAAAGCCGCCCGCGGCGCGCAGATAGCCGGTGCGGAAGGCCATGTTCGCACCCGAGCCGCACGAGCCCGCCGTCAAGGGGAACAGCGGGTCGCCGGGGCGTGGCACGGCAAGATCGAATACGGCCCGCTGGAGGCCCTTGTCGAACACCGCCCGAGCCTCCACCCACTGCTGAGCGAGCGTGTCGAGTTCGCGCGGTGCGATCATCCCGGTGACGCACACTGTCGCGTCGTCGGCGGCGAAGGCGGCCAGCAACGCCTCGAGCCAGCGGCCGTGCACCAGCACGTCGTCGTCGGTGAACGCGACGATCGGCGTATCGAGATGCGGGATCGCCGCGTTGTGCGCGTGCGCCAACCCGGGGCGGTCCTCACGTAGGTAGACGACCGGGCACGCACCCGCGCCCAATTGCGCGACGGCACGCTCGGAAACGTCGTCTGTCGGGGCGTTGTCGACGACGATTATCCGTGCCGGTACTTCCGTGCCGCTCCGCACCGAGTCGATGCACTGCGCGAGTGCTGCCGGACGGCCGCGCGTCGCGATCGCCACCGTCACCTCCGAGCGGCGACGTCGAGCGGGCTCGTCGCCGGTGTGCGATCGCAGGCTGCCCACGGACGCGCATGCAGTGCCGTCGAGCGCTTCCATGCGCCGCCCCACCGGACGGCCGTCGCGCAGGAACAGGCACAGCGCGCGGCCGTAGCCCGCCTCCCCGGAGGGCCGCGGCGACAGCGCATCCTGCCCATTGTCGAGGATCAGCGGCAGGATCGGCGCGGGCGCGGCCGCCGGTGCACGGCTCCCGCACATCCGGGCTCCTGCGAACCCGCACATGGTCAGTCCCGCACCCAGGATGATGGCGCTGGCACGGAGTATCCCGGCCCCCTCACCGCTCACCACCTGGGCCACGTTGCGCCCCACCCCCGCCGGCAGAGTCCGACGCATGTAAACGCGCTCGGTGCTGAGCGCCGCCGCGGCAGGTGTGCATTGCGTCATCCGCGCCTTCGAGACCCCCTCAGCCAGGCAACGCCGCCGGTAGTACCCGGCCGTCGACCGTTCGCGGGGAACGTTATGGTGCACCCGCGCTCCGGGGTCGAGAAGGAAGACGCCGCCGGGGCGGGCCGCCGCCATGCGGATGCACAGCTCCGTCTCCTCGCATCCGGCCGCGGTCCCGGCCGTGCGCCCCAGACCGATGTCGAAGCCGCCCGCCGCCACCACCGCCTCACGTCGCAACGTCATGTTGCAGCCCATGAGGTTGCGCACCGGGGCGATGCGCGACGGCTGACCGCGGTAACCGCACCCCACCACCCAGTCGAACTCATCCGGCCACCATCGTGGCCGCCCGGACTCCCAGCGGGGCATCGCCGAACCGCCCGCGCCGAGTACGGCAGGGTCGGCGTAATGCCGGGCGAGCTCCCTGAGCCATCCGGGCTCGGCGACCGCGTCATCATCGAGGTACGCCACCACATTCCCCGACGCCGCGGAGGTGCCGGCGTTACGCGCGCCGGACAGGCCGGCCACAGCGCCGTGTTGGATGACCCTGACTCCACGGCACGACTCGGCAACGCGGGCGGACAAGTCGGGATTCCCGTCGACGACGACGAGGATCTCATCCGGCGGGCGGGTCTGCACCCGCAGCGATGCCACGGCCTCAAGCAGCTGCAGAAACCGCTCATCCGAGTGCGTGCACACCACCGCCGAGATCTTCATCGCACGCCGTCGGCAGTCGCTGTGACTGCGGCGCCCACCGGCATAGGTTCAACTTCCGCGCAGCGCGTCGGCGTCACGACCGGCGTTGGCATATGCATAACGATCTGGGGATGGCCCGGGCCGGTGCTCTTGCGGTAGCGCTGCACCCGGCGGCGCTCACGGGCGATGGCGCCGAGGACACGCAGACCATCGCGCATGGTGCGAAGGTTGCTCACGCCGCTGATCCGCCGTCCCTCGAACGACGCCACCTCCACGACCCGCAGGCCCGCGGTGAGTGCGCGCACGCTGAGGAATGTCTCGACCTCGAATCCGCCCACGTCAGCGTCGAACAGCGGGAGCAGGTCACGCCAGAAGGCCATATAGCCGTAACACAGGTCGGAATACCGCCCGCCGAACGAGGCGCGCACCAAGTAGGTGAGCATGGCGTTGCCGAGCAGGCGGACCGGGGTGATGTCGCCGGTGCCTCCGCCCTGCAAAAACCTCGAGCCCTTGACCAGGTCGGCGCCGGCCTCGAGCGCGGAGACGAACACTTGGATCTCGCTGGGCGTCATCGACCCGTCGGCGTCCATCATCACGATGATGTCGCTGGTGCACGCCTTGAACCCGGCGAGCAGCGCGTACCCCTTGCCCAGACGTTCCTCCCGCACTATGCGGGCGTCGGGGCGCATAGTCTGCACCACCTCGATGGTGCGGTCGGTGGAACGCCCGTCGACGATCACAAGCTCGTCGACGTTGCCACCGACCATCGGCAGGAGCTGAGCGATATTTTGCTCCTCGTTCAGCGTCGGGATGACGAGCCCCACGGTCGGCGCGGGGCGTTCGATGGTCAGACTCGCGAGCGGCGCAGTCGGATTCGCAGAGCGCATGGCGACCCCTCATACGATCAAATAGCCGTCGTACCCGTATGCACGACGTGTTCATGTGCACTGAAGCATACTCTCATGTGATGAATTATCTACAGCAGAGACTTATACTTTGTGTATTACTAGCATTACAAACCTTTAGTTTGTTTCTAGCGTGGCCGACCCCAGGATTCTGTGACCGCGCACCGCACCAGGACATTTCGCGTCGGCGGGCCCCGCCGGCGACACCGGTGCATCGGGCCGTACCCGGCCTCGTGGCAATCGATGTGTCCGATCAGCAGCTGCGCTGGCCGGCACTCGCTGGACGCCGACTGTGCCGCGGCGCCGATGATGGACGGTAGCTACGTGCTGCCACCCGGCCGCCACTCACATGCCGCTGCTCCGCCGCACCGCCCGCACGGCGTCGGTGATCGCCTCGAGGATCGCGCTCGCCGAGACCGGCGCCGCGACCGTATCGGGCCGGCCGTCGCCGTCCCGCGCGGCAAGCCCCGCCGCCGCCGAATGCACGCGCGCCGCGGCCGCGCACGCCTGTGCGGGTTCGATCCCCCCCGCGAGCAGGGCCCCGATGATCCCGGTGAGCACGTCTCCGGATCCCGCGGTGGCCGCCCACGAGTGGCCCGCATGCTCGGCATACGCCGTGCCGTCCGGCCCGGCGATGACCGTGACCACCCCCTTGAGCAGGACCGTCGCCCCCGTATCGGATGCGAGGGCGCGCACCGCCGCCGGACGGTCCGACGGCACCTCCGCACCCGTGAGCCGCGCGAACTCCCCCGCGTGCGGGGTGAGCACCGTCGGAGCGGTCCGGCTGCGAACCCACTCGGGGCGCTCCGCCAGGATCGTCAGGGCGTCCGCGTCGACGACCACCGGCAGCTCCGTCGCGAGCACGTCGCGCAATCGGCCGGCCGCAGCGTCGTCGGTACCGCCGCCGGGGCCGATCGCCCAGGCCTGCACCCGGCCGGCGTCGCCCACAGTGTCCGTGGCGACCACCTCGGGCCACGCCGCCAGCACCGCGTCCTTCGCTCCCCCCGCGAAGCGCACCATCGCCGCGGTCGCCCGCACCGCCGCGCCCGTGCACAGCACCGCCGCACCCGGATAGGTGCGGGACCCGGCGGAGACGCCGACGACCCCGCCTGTGTACTTGTCATCGTCCGGCCCCGGCACCGGCCACAGCCGCCCCGCGTCGGTGTCGCCGAACTGCCGCAGCCGCGGCTCTCCGAGCGTGAGGCCGATCGGCACCTCCACCACGTGCCCGCAGTGCGGAGCGCCCAGCACGTGCACGGGCTTGAGCGCACCGAAGGCGACGGTCACGTCGGCGGTGACCGCGGGACCGTCGACGGCGCCGGTGTCCGGGTCCACGCCGCTGGGCAGGTCCGCGGCGATGATCACGGGACGGGCCGATTCGAGCCGCTCCACCAGTCGTGCGGCGTCCGGGCGCAGCCCCGCGCGCCCGGAGATGCCCACGATCCCGTCGACCACTGCGTCGGGTGTCTCGATCACCGCCTGCCGTGCTCCCGCGACCCGGCCTGCCAGCACATCCGCGACCGGCACCGCCGACCCGCCGGCGTCCCGCAGCGCGCCCAGGCCAGCAGCATGCGCGCGTTCCGGCTTCATCAGTACGGCGACCACCGCCGCGCCCCGCCGACGCAGTGCGGCCCCGGCGAACAGTGCATCCCCGCCGTTGTCGCCCGAGCCCACCAGCAGCAGGACCGACCGCCCGGACACCTTGCCGCTGCTCCGCGCGAGCGCCGCGGCCGTCGCCTGCGCCAGGCCGTACGCGGCCCGGCGCATGAGCGTGCCCTCCGGCAGCGACGCCAGCAGCGGGGCCTCCGCGGCCCGCACCGCGTCCGTGTCGTGGAACTCGCGCATCCGCACGCGCCTCCTCGTCTCACGTCTCACGCGTCCGCACCGCAGCGGCCGGGGCGGTCGTCACTCCACGGTGACCGACTTCGCCAGGTTGCGCGGCTTGTCCACGTCGTACCCGCGCGACCGGGCCACCTCCGCGGCGAACGCCTGCAGCGGCACCGTCGACAACAGCGGCTGCAGCAGTGTGGACGACGCCGGGATCTCGATGAGGTGGTCGGCGTAGGGGCGCACCGTCTCGTCACCCTCCTCCGCGATCACGAGAGTGCGGGCACCACGCGCCTGGATTTCACGGATGTTGCTGAGCATCTTCGAGTGCAGCACCGCCCGGCCCTTGGGCGACGGCATGACCACGAAGACCGGAAGCCCGTCCTCGAGCAGCGCGATGGGCCCGTGCTTGAGCTCGCCCGCGGCGAATCCCTCCGCGTGCATGTACGCGAGCTCCTTGAGCTTGAGCGCGCCCTCGAGCGCCACCGGATAGCCCACGTGCCTGCCGACGAACAGCACCGCGGGCGACTGCGCGATGCCGCGTCCGAGTCCGCGCACCGGCTCGACCGTCTGCAGCACGCGCTCGATCAGTGCGGGCATGGCCTCCAGCGCCTCGTACTCGCGCGCCACCTCGTCCGGGTACTTGGTGCCGCGCGCCTGCGCCAGTGCCAGGCCCACGAGGTAGTTGGCGGCCAGCTGCGCGAGAAAGCACTTGGTGGAGGCGACGCCGATCTCCGGTCCGGCGCGGGTGTAGAGCACCGCATCGGCCTCGCGCGGGATCTGTGCGCCGTTGGTATTGCACACGGCCAGCACACGGGCCTTCTGGTCCTTGGCATGGCGGACGGCTTCGAGCGTGTCGGCCGTCTCCCCGGACTGGGAGATCGCCACGACCAGCGTGGACCGGTCCAATACCGGGTCGCGGTACCGGAACTCGCTGGCCAGCTCCACCTCCACGGGAAGGCGGGTCCAGTGCTCGATGGCGTACTTCGCGACCAGCCCCGAGTGGTAGGCGGTACCGCAGGCGACGACGAAGACCTTGTCCACGTCGCGCAACTCCTGGTCCGACAGCCGCTGCTCGTCCAGGACGATCCTGCCGTCCACGAAGTGCCCGCGCAGCGTGTCCGCCACCGCCTGCGGCTGCTCTTCGATCTCCTTGAGCATGAAGTATTCGTGGCCGCCCTTCTCCGCGGCGTCGAGATCCCAGTCGATGCGGAACTCGCGCGCATCCGAGGAGGCGTCGGCCCCGTGGAAGTCGGTGATCTCGTAGCCGTCCGCAGTGATGACCACGGCCTGGTCCTGCCCCAGCTCCACCGCATCGCGGGTGTGCTCGATGAACGCGGCGACGTCCGAACCGATGAACATCTCGTCCTGGCCCACTCCGACCACCAGCGGCGTGGAGCGGCGGGCGGCGACGATGGTGCCGGGGTCGCCCGCGTGCGTGAACACCAGGGTGAAGGCACCCTCCAGGCGGCGCAGGACAGCGAGCGCGCTGCCGACGAAGTCGCCGGCGTGCTCACCGTCCGCGTATTCGATGGCGAGCAGGTGTGCGGCCACCTCCGTGTCGGTGTCGCTGTGCAGATCCACCCCCAGGTCCTCGAGCTCCGCGCGCAGTGCGGCGAAGTTCTCGATGATCCCGTTGTGCACGACGGCGAACCGCCCGGTGGCGTCCGTGTGCGGGTGCGCGTTGCGATCGGTGGGGCGACCGTGGGTGGCCCACCGGGTGTGCCCTATCCCGGCGTGCCCGGCGAACGCCTCCGCTTCAGCGGCCTCCAGCGCCGACTCCAGGTTGGCCAGGCGACCGGCGCGCCGCTCCACGGCCAGCCCCCCGTCCCCGCCGAGAATCGCCACCCCGGCGGAGTCGTACCCGCGGTATTCCATCCGCCGCAGCGCCTCGACCACCACACCGAGCGCGGGTTTGGCGCCCACGTACCCCACGATTCCGCACATGGTCATCAAGGATACTTGCCTGCCGTGCAGCGCGGCCGCGCCCGCCGTGTGCGGCGCGCCACCGGCCGCGTGCCGCTGCGGCCGGTGGCGCCCGGCCGACCCCGCCCGGATACCGCTCATTCCGGCGGGTGCGCCGACACGGCGGCCGACATCGGTTACCGTCGTTCCGTGGCACCCAAACCGAAGTCCCTGGTACGCACCCTGGCCCGGCGCGGCCCGCACCGCGTTCTGCGCGGCGACCTGTCCTTCGCCGGACTGCCGGGAATCGTCTGCACGCCTGAGGCGGGATTCGGGCTGCCCGCGCTGGTGTTCGGCCATGACTGGCTGACGCCGCCCCACCGCTACACGGACACCCTCGCGCACCTGGCGTCCTGGGGGTTCGTGGCTGTCGCGCCGGCCACCGCACGCGGGCCCGTCCCCTCGGCACGGACCTTCGCCGACGACCTCAGCACCGCCGTCGACATCGCCACCAGCGTCCGTCTGGGCCCCGGTCGCATCAGCGTCAGCCCGGGCAAGGTGGCGCTGGCCGGCCACGGCTTCGGCGCCGGCGCGGCCGTGCTGGCCGCCGCCCGCCACCACCTCGACGACCCCCACGCGGGCCCGGGCACCGCCGGCGCCCCCGGAACCGAGGGCGGGTCCACCGAGTCCTCCAAGGCGGCCCGCAAGGCCACGCGCAAGGCCACGCGGACTTTCGATACGCCCGCGCGCGGGCCCGTATCTGCGGTGGCACTCCTATATCCGTCTCCCACCAGCCCGCCGTCCATTCCGGTGGCCGGCCGGGTGCAGGCGCCCGCGCTGATCCTGTCCGAACCAGGCCAGGACGGCATGGCGTCACCGGAATCCACCGCCCTCGCGGACGCCTGGGGCGCCGAGGTGACCTCGCGCATCGTCCCCGCCGCAGAGGAGCGCTCCATCGTCGAGGACCGACTGATGGCCAAGTTCGTCGGCCTTCCGCCGTCGGACAAGGGTCTGCAAGCCACCACGCGGGCCGCTCTCACGGGGTTTCTCCTGGCCACGGTCACCGGCAGTAAGGATCATGCCGTGTTCACCGACGAGTCCACCGTCCTGCCCGGCACCGCGCAGATCGCGGAGGAGCCGCAGGACGGTGCCGGTGATATGCGTTCCCGCGTCCTGCACGCGCTCGCCGGCCGCTGACGCGCGCGCGGACCCGCACATCAGCCCCGGCCCACGGCCGCCGCGGGGCCGCTACCGGGGCGACCGCCTCCGGTGGGAGTTCCAGCGCGGGTCGAGAAGCGCCGCGCCCACCGCCGCCGGGCCGCACCGCGCCACCCGGCCGAACAGGCCCTCCCCCACCGGAACCGCACCCTCCGGCTCCGCGCGGGCCGGCATCATCCTCGGCGGGTGCTCCGTAAACGTGGAGTCGGCGTCGGCATGGTCCGCTGCCTTCGTGATCGCCACGTCCGGCACTGCGGCGTCCGGTGC
>CAYVJJ010000015.1:0-21190 GCA_964451655.1 uncultured Mycobacteriaceae bacterium
GCCCCGGGCTGATCTACCAGTACTTCGTCGACAAGCAGGACATCTTCATCACGCTGCTGCAGGAGGCGGAGACCGAGCTGGCCGAGCACATCGCCGGACTTCCCCGGAACGGCGGCGTCGCGGCGCTGCTCGCGGCGATCCTTCCGGAGGCCACCCGGCAGTGGCGGCGCGTGGGCTACCTCGCGTCCACGTGGCAGACGGTCGACGGCAGCGGCATGGAACGGGAGTCGGTGCGCGAGCTCCGCGCGTGCTCCGACCGTCAGTTCGCCGAGCTGCACCGGGCGCTGGCGGACGCTGCCGCCGCCGACGGCCGCGCGCTGCGCGACGACCCCGCGATGGTCCCGTACGTGTGGGCCGGGCTCACCGGCATCGCGGACACGCTCATCAACAACTGGCTGCGGGGCGGCGCGCGCGATGACCTGGTCGCGTACTCCACCGCCGCGCTCGCCCGCTCGATTCTCGAGTGACCGGAGGAGTCATGACCGGAGTCCGTTCGCCCGCAGGGCGTGCCCGCATCGAGGATGCGGCGGCGGCCGCCGAACTCGCCGACGCTGCAGGACGCCTGCTGATGGAGCTGCGCGCGGAGACGGCGGGAGGCGCCGCCGACGGTGCCGCCCTGGACGACGCCCGACGCAAGGGCCTGCGCGACCGTGGTGACGCGGAGAGCCACGCGCTGCTGATGCGGCTGCTGCGCGAGCGGTTCCCCGGGGACGCGGTGCTGTCCGAAGAGGGCGCCGACGACCGCGCACGCCTCGACGCCGACCGCGTGTGGATCGTCGACCCGCTGGACGGCACCCGCGAGTACGGCGAACCGCCCCGCAGCGACTGGGCGGTGCACGTCGCGCTGGTCGTGGACGGCGAGCCCGCCGCCGGCGCGGTGGCGCTCCCCGCCCTGGGGCTCACCTGTTCGAGCACCGACCACCCGGACCCGCTCGGCGCGCCAGTGCCGGAGTCGCCGCGCATCCTGGTCAGCCGCACCCGGCGCCCCGAGCCGGTCCTGCGGCTGGCCGGGCCCCTCGGCGGCACCCTCGTGGAGATGGGTTCCGCCGGGGCCAAGGCGATGGCGGTGGTGCGCGGCGAGGCGGAGATCTACGCACACGTCGGCGGCCAGTACGAGTGGGACTCGGCCGCACCGGTGGCCGTCGCGCGCGCAGCAGGGCTGCACGTCTCCCGCGTCGACGGCGCGCCGCTGCGCTACAACCGCCCGGATCCGATGCTGCCGGACCTGCTGATCTGCCGGCCCGAGCTGGCCGCCCGCACACTGGAGGTGCTCAACCCGTGAGCAGTCCCGCACCCGCCGCGCGCCGCGCCGGCGAGGCACTCACCCACCTGGAGCGGCTCGAGGCCGAGAGCATCCACATCATGCGCGAGACCGTCGCCGGTACCGGGAACCCGGTGATGCTCTACTCCATCGGCAAGGACTCGTCGGTGATGCTGCACCTGGCGCGTAAGGCCTTCCACCCGTCGCGCCTGCCGTTCCCGCTGCTGCACGTGGACACCACGTGGAAGTTCCGGGAGATGTACGCGTTCCGCGACACGATCGCCGCAGCGGACGATCTGGACCTGCTGGTCCACCGCAATCCCGAGTGCGTCGCGCGCGGCATCAACCCGTTCGACCACGGGTCGGCGCTGCACACCACGATGTGGAAGACGGACGGGCTCAAGCAGGCGCTGGACAAGTACCGGTTCGACGCGGCCTTCGGCGGGGCGCGGCGCGACGAGGAGAAGTCCCGGGCCAAGGAGCGCGTCTTCTCGCTGCGCTCCGCCGAGCACAGGTGGGACCCCAAGCGCCAGCGCCCGGAACTGTGGCAGCTGTACAACCTGCGCACAGCACCGGGGGAGTCGCTGCGGGTGTTCCCCCTGTCCAACTGGACGGAGCTGGACGTCTGGCAATACATCCTGCGCGAGGAGATCCCCATCGTGCCGCTGTACTTCGCCGCGCAGCGCCCGGTGGTGGAGCGCGACGGCACGCTGATCATGGTCGATGACGACCGGATGCCGTTGGCGCCGGGCGAGACTCCGCGGATGCGCAGCGTCCGCTTCCGCACGCTGGGCTGCTATCCCCTCACCGGCGCGATCGAGTCGTCTGCGCGGACCCTGCCCGGCATCATCCAGGAGATGCTGCTCACCACCACATCCGAACGGCAGGGCCGTGTGATCGACAACGACGGTGCCGCTTCGATGGAGCAGAAGAAGCAGGAGGGGTATTTCTGATGGCCGATGCCACGGAGTCAGCCGCGGGGGCCGCCGATCCGGCCGGTTCCGGCGTGATCGCCGCCGACATCGACTCCTACCTGGACGTGCACGCCCGCAAGGACATGCTGCGCTTCCTCACCTGCGGGAGCGTGGACGACGGCAAGTCGACGATGATCGGCCGGCTGCTCTACGAATCCAAGCTGGTGTTCGAGGACCAGCTCAGGGCCCTGGAGTCCGATTCGCGCAAGGTGGGCACGCAGGGCGATGAACTGGATTTCGCTCTGCTGGTCGACGGGCTGGCCGCCGAGCGCGAGCAGGGCATCACCATCGATGTGGCCTACCGGTACTTCAGCACCGACAGGCGCAAGTTCATCGTCGCCGACACCCCCGGCCACGAGCAGTACACGCGCAACATGGTCACCGGGGCCTCCACGGCGGACCTCGCGGTGATCCTGGTCGACGCCCGCAAGGGGGTGCTCCAGCAGACGCGGCGGCACTCGTTCCTGGTGTCGCTGTTGGGGATCCGACACGTAGTGCTGGCGGTGAACAAGCTCGACCTGGTCGACTACTCGCGCGAGGTGTTCGAGCGCATCGACGGCGACTACCGCGCGTTCGCCGAGCGCATCGGGGTGTCCGACGTGGTCACCATCCCCATGTCGGCCCTGCGCGGCGACAACCTCATCGGTCCCAGCCCCCGTACGCCCTGGTACACCGGGCCCGCGCTGATCGAACACCTCGAGACGGTGGCGATCGAGGACGACCACCGGGCGCGGCCCATGCGGATGCCGGTGCAGTGGGTGAACCGTCCGGACCATGAGTTCCGCGGGTTCTCCGGGCAGATCGTCTCCGGTGCAGTCGCTCCGGGCGATGCCGTCCGTGTGCTCCCGTCCGGCCGGCAGAGCAGCATCGCGCGCATCGTCACGATGGACGGCGACCTGGATCAGGCGGTGGCGGGGCAGTCCGTCACGCTCACGTTGGCCGACGAGATCGACGTGAGCCGCGGCGACGTGATCGCCTGCGCCGACGCCCCGCCCGCGGTGTCGGACCAATTCTCCGCGCACGTCGTGTGGCTGTCCGAGCAGGAGATGATCCCGGAGCGGCCGTATCTGTGCCGGATCGGCACCACCACGGTGCTTGCGCGGATCACCCGCCCCAAATATTCGGTCAACGTCAACAGCCTCGAGCACACGGCCACCACCACGCTGGCGGTCAACGAGATCGGCGTGTGCAACATCAGCTTCGACCGCCCGGTGCCGTTCGACACCTACGCGGAAGTCCGCGAGACCGGGTCGTTCGTGCTGGTCGACAGGATCACCGGCGACACGGTCGGCGCGGCGATGATCGACCACCCGCTGCGGCGCGCCGAGAACATCCACTGGCAACACGTCGATGTCGACGCGGACGCTCGGACGCGGCTCAAGGGCCACCGGCCGGCGGTGGTGTGGCTGACCGGGCTCTCCGGAGCCGGGAAGTCCACGATCGCCAACCGCATCGAGCGTGACCTGTACCTGCGGGGTGCGCACACCTATCTGCTCGACGGCGACAACGTCCGGCACGGGCTGTGCCGCGACCTGGGGTTCACCGAGGCCGACCGGGTGGAGAACATCCGGCGGGTGGCGCAGGTGGCCGCGCTGATGGCCGACGCCGGGCTGGTCGTGCTGGTCTCGCTGATCTCTCCGTTCCGCGAGGACCGGGAGGCGGCCCGCGAGACGGTGGGCAGGGACCGGTTCTACGAGGTGTTCGTCGACACCCCGCTGGCCGTGGCGGAGGAGCGCGACCCCAAGGGGTTGTACGGCAAGGCGCGCCGCGGCGAGCTGGTCAACTTCACCGGGATCGACTCGCCCTACGAGGCCCCGGAGGCGCCGCAGGTGCATGTGCGCACGCCCGGCAGCACCGCCGACGAGGCGGCCGCGCGGGTGGTGACGGTGCTGCGGGACGACGGGATCATCGCGTGACCGGTGGACCGTGCACCGCGGTCCACCGTCTCCCGGTCAGGCGGGGACACCGGCGGCGCCGGGGCCGGCCGACGTCATCTCCGCGGTGATCAGATGCGCCGTCCGGGTCAGGCCGCGCACGTGGGCGGTCCGCTTCTCCTGCGGGAACACGGAGTGGATGCACACTGCCGAGCACCGTCCGCCCGGCAGCGGGATCGCGGCGGCGACGCAGTCCGCCTCCTGCGGTTCGGCGCTGCGGCCGACGGAGAATCCGCTCCGCCGGACGAGTGCGAACTCCTCCCGGAGGCCGTCGGCGGTCCAGGTGCCGTCCGCTCCGCCCCCGGCCCGCAGAGAGTCCAAGGCCTCTTCGGTGTCCGACGTGCCCGGATCCGCGAGCATCGCCCTGCCCGCGGCGCATCGCAGAGCGCTCCGCCTTTCACCCACCTTGTGACCGGTGTCGGCGAGCCCGCCGCCCCCGATCCGGTCCACGCAGACCGCATCGCCGCCGTCGAGCACGCACAGGCACACCTTCATGCCGGTGGCGACGTGCAGCGCGTGCAGGAACGGGTGCGCGACGCTGCGCAGTCTCAGGTGCCCGCCGTCCGCGCCGAACCGGCGGGTGCGCCGTCCCAAGCGGTACGTGGACGTGAACTGTTCCACCCACCCGTACCGCACCAGCGTGTCGAGTATGCGGTGGGTGGTGGAGTTGGGAAGCCCGGTACGTCGGGAGACCTCGGCCAGGGGCAGATGATCGTGCGGCCCGTCGAACACCGCGAGGATCCGCGTGACGCGCGCGATCATCGAGGACGGCACGTCGGCGGGCCGGCGACCGGAGTGCACGGGCGGTGCCGGGGGCCGGGGTCGGGTCTGGGTCTGGGGCTGGAGCTGGAACTGGAGCTGGAACTGGAGCATTGTCATGCCCACGCCTCCTGATTCAGGCCGGGGCGCCGATCATGGGGACCTTCTCGAGCTCCGCGCCGAGCTCCGCGCCGATGGCGTCGGCGCTCCCCAGTGAGAACGCGATCTGGCGGCCCCAGAGGAAGTAGCGGTGGATGGGGAAATCGACATCGGCGCCGATCCCGCCGTGCAGATGCTGGGTGGCATGCACGGCACGCAGACCTCCGCGGGACGCCCACCATTTGGCGACCAGGGCGGCGGCCTCCGCCTCCTCCTCGCGTCCGCTGTCCATGAGCCACGCTGCGCGCAGGGTCGTGAGCCGGATGCACTCCGCATCGAGGTGGGTGTCGGCCGCCCGCACGGCCACCGCCTGGTTGGTCGACAGCGGGCGCCCGAACTGGACCCGCTGGGAGACGTATTCGGCGGTGTGCCGGAGCGCTTCGGCGCAGACTCCGCTCGCCAGCGCCGCCAGTGCGACTCGGGCGCGCCGCACGCTCCATGCGGCGATCAGCGCGCCGTCGGCCGGCAGCACGTCGTCGCCCGCGACCGGCACGGAGGCGAGCCGGACCTCCGCGTGAGCACCGTGGTCGGTGACGTCCACCGGGGTCCGGGTGAGACCGCGGGCGTCGGTGCGGACGATCCCCACCGCACGGTCGCCGCCGGGGGTGGTGAACGGTACGAGGATCGCCGCGGCCTGCAGGGCGGCGGGGACGGCGCCGAGGTCCCCCGACAGCGTCCAGCCACCGCCGTCGGCAGCGTCGGCAGGGTCGGCGCGTACCGGGGGACTGACGCCGTCGGCGCCGAACGCCCCGGTCACGATGCGGGTGCCGTCGAGCTGGCCCGGGAGCCATGCGTTCTTCTGCGCGTCGCTGCCGAATTCGGCCAGCGGCAGGGACGCCGTCGTCACGGTCGACCACAGCGGTACCGGGACCACCCGCCGGCCCTGCTGCTCAAGGAGCGCGACGAGCCCCAGCATCCCCATACCGGCACCGCCCGCGTCCTCGGGCACCGCGATGCCCAGCAGGTCGGAACCGGCGAGCGAACGCCACAGGTCGTCGTCGAAGCCTCCCGCGCGCTCGACGGCCGCCAGCGCGGTGGTGTCGGTGCGCGTCGCGAAGATCTGCCCGGCCAGTCCGCGGACGGAGGCGTGGTCATCGGAGAAATCGAATTGCATGGTTACTGCGCTCCTGTCGTGGTGGCGGCGTCGGTGCGGCGACGGGCGGACATCGTCATGCCGAGGGTCTTCGCGGCGACGATCTCCCGCATCACCTCATTGGTGCCGCCGCCGAAGGTGTTGTTCTGTGCGCGGCGGCCGAGCACCTCTACGCGGCCTTCCAGGGCGGCTCCGGGGCTCCCCGGACGCAGCAGGCCGTGTGCGCCGAGCACCTCCTGCAGCTTCCCGTAGGCGGTGACCACGCCTTCGGTCCCGATGATCTTCGCGGCGGCCGAGTCCCCGCCGCCGAGGGTCCCGGCGGCGACGTCCGCCACCAGACGCAGATTGATCAGGTCCACCGCGCTCAGGAGGGCGTAGACCTCGGCCAGGGTGCTCTGCACCCACGGCAGGTCGTAGACGCGTCCGCCGTCCCCGTGCGGCTCGTTCTTCGCCCACTCCACGACGTCGGCGAACATCTCGTTCGCGATGCCCCCGCGGGCCGCCAGCGCCACCCGCTCGTGGTTGAGCTGGCTGGTGATCAGGCGCCATCCGGCGTTGAGCTCGCCGACGACGTTGGCGAGCGGCACGCGGACGTCCTCGTAGTAGGTGGCCGACGTGCTGATACCGCCGACGGTGTGGATCTCCGTGGCGGAGAACCCGGGGGAGTCGGTGGGCACGAGCACGACGGAGATGCCTTTGTGACGGGGCGCGTCGGGGTCGGTGCGTACCGCGAGCCAGACCCAGTCGGCGTAGACGCCCGCGCTGGTGAAGATCTTGTTGCCGTTGATGACCAGTTCGTCACCGTCGACGCGTGCACGGGTGCTCAGGGACGCGAGGTCCGTGCCGGCGTCGGGTTCGGTGTAGCCGATGGCGAAGATCAGCTCGCCGCTGAGGATCTTCGGCAGGAAGTAGTCCTTCTGCTCCCGCGTGCCGTGATGCATCAGAGCCGGGGCGACTGTGTTGAGCGTGACCAGCGACAGCGGCGCACCGGCCCGGATGACCTCGTCGTAGAACACGTACAGGGCCTCGGGGTCCTCGCCGCGCCCGCCGTACTCCTCGGGGAATCCGAGGCCGAGCCAGCCGTCGGCGCCCATCTTGCGCAGGATGCGGTCGAAGACGGGGCCGCCCTCGGTCTGGTCCATGAGGGCGCGGCGGTCCTCGTCGTCGATGGTGTCGGCGAAGTACTGCCGCAGCTCGCGGCGCAGCCGCTTCGACTCGTCGGAGAGGTCTGGATACATGTGGCGGGCTCCTGGTTCGCGGAATGGGGGATACGGGGCAGGTGGTCCGGCGGGGCGCCCGGACGCCGTCACCGGGGCAGGCCCAGCACGCGGGTGGCGATGACGTTCAGCTGGATCTCAATGGTGCCGCCGCCGAAGAGCACGGCCGGCAGGCCGATGTGGTCGGTGGCGTGGTCGTCGGCGTCGCTGCCCGGCTCGTGCTCGTGCACGGCCAGGCGCGGGCCCAGCAGGCGCAGCAGGTCCCGGGACCCGTCGCGCTGGGCGATGGCGTTGAACACCTTCGCGACGCTGATCTCGGCGCCGGGGCTCCGGCCGGCCAGGCGCCCCTGCACTCCCCGCAGGTTCATGGCGCCCAGAGCCGTCTCCCTGCTGGCGCCCCGCCCCAGCGCGGAGAGCGCGGCGGTCCGGTCGCACGCGTACTCGCCGGACCTGAGGACCGCGCGGAAACGGTCGCTGGACCCGTGGCCGAGGGCGCCGCCCATGCGCAGGCGCTCGTTCGACAGGGTGGTGGCCGCCAGCCGCCAGCCGCGGCCGGGCTCGGAGACCACGCATTCATCCGGCACGAACACGTCGTTGAGGAACACCTCGTTGAACTCGGCCCGTCCGGTGGCCTGGCGGAGCGGTCGCACGTCGACCCCCGCGCTGCGCATGTCGACCAGGAAGTACGTGATGCCTTCGCGTTTGGGGGCGTCGGCGTCGGTGCGGGCGAGGCATACGCCCCAATCGGCTTCGTGCGCACTGGAGTTCCAGACCTTCTGGCCCGAGATGACCCATCCGCCGTCCGCCCTCCGGGCCGAGGTCCGCAGCGACGCGAGATCGGATCCCGCCCCCGGCTCGCTGAACAGCTGGCACCAGACGATCCCGCCGCGCAGAGTGGGCGTAACGAACCGCGCCTTCTGCTCCTCGTTCCCGTGCTCCAGGATCGTGGGGAGCACCCATTCACCGATCACCGTCGTCGGCTGGGAGATGCCGCGTGCCGCGAATTCCTGCGCGATGACGGCCTGTTCCTGCGGGCCCGCGCCGAGACCGTAGGGCGCGGGATAGTGCGGGGCGACCAGGCCCGCCTCCGCGGCGACGGCCTGACGCGCGTCGCCGCGTGCGGTCCCCCATCCCGGGCCGGAACGTTCGGTCGCGGGCAGTGCCGCCATGCGGTCGAGGACCTCGCGCACCCGCGCGCGGAGCCGGGGGAACTCCTGCTCGCCGACGAAGGAGAAATCCCGGACCGTGTCGAGAGCGAGCTCGCCGAGGCGCTGCGTCCACAACTCCTCGGAGCCGGCGACGGCCAGCGCGGAGATCGTGCGCCGCCAGCACAGGTGGGCGTCGTGCTCCCACGTGAAGCCGATCCCGCCCAGCAGCGAGACGCATTCGAGCGCGTTGTCGAGCGCCGAGGCGAGCCCCCCGACCACGGACTGCGCGGTGACCAGCCGTTTCTGCGCATCGGTGTGGTCGCCGGAGCGTGCTGCGTCCCATGCGGCGGCGGTCGCGATCTCGGACCGCACCAGCATCATCGCCGCCTTGTGCTGGACGGCCTGGAAGCTGCCGACGGGGCGGCCGAACTGCTCGCGCTCCGCCACATAGGAGGTGGCGGTGTCGAGCGCCCACCGCGCGGTGCCCGCTGCCTCCGCGCACAGCACCGTGGTGCGGATCCATTCGGCGTCCGTCCCGGAGATGCCGGTGACGACGCGGCCGGCGTCGACGGCGTGCCCGTCGAGTGACAGGGTGCCGATGGACCGGCCCGGGTCGACTCCGCGTTCAGCGGTCAGTGTGCCGGGCCGGTCCGGAGACCACAGGAACCACACGGCATCCCCGTCGGCGGAGGCACGCACCAGGACGACCTCGGCGCCGGGGAGCCCCAGCGCGGGGTCCGAACCGCCGTGTACAGTCCACCCGTGCTCGGCCCGTTCGGCGGCCAGATCCCCGCCCTCCACCACGGCGCCGGCGGCGCCGCGGGCGAGTGCGGACAGCGCCGACGTCACCGCGGGTGAGTCGTCGGCGCGCGCCAGCACCGCCCCGGCGATCGCGGTGGGCACGAAGGGTCCCGGATAGAGCGCCCGGCCGAGTTGTTCCGCGACGACGGCCAGCGCGTCCATGCCTGCGCCGTCGCCGCCGACGCGTTCCGGGAGATGGATCGCGTGCAGGCCCTGCCCCACCAGTCGCGGCCAGGAATCCGGTGGGCGGCCCTGAGCGAAACGTGCAGGGTCGGAACGGAGCTCGGCGATGCCGTCGGCGCGGAGCGCGAACGACTCCACCGCCTGGGAAAGGGCATGGAGGTCCTCGGTCAGTGCCAGTGCCACCTGCGCCTCCTTCCTACAGTCGCTCGATGATGACGGCGGTCGTGGAGGCGGAGGCGCAGATGGCGACCAGCGCGAGGCGGCCGTCCCTCCGTTCGAGCTCGTTGACGACCGTGCCCAGCAGCCGGATCCCGGTGGCGCCGGCCGGATGACCGAGCGCGATGGCGCCGCCGTTGACGTTGAGTCTGTCGTCCGGCACGCCGTGCTCCTGGGCGAACGACATGGGCACGGACGCGAACGCCTCGTTGACCTCGAACAGGTCGATGTCACCGACCGTCAGCCCGGTCTTCTCCAGCACCGTCCGGCCGGCCTCGATCGGCCCGTCCAGCAGGTAGGTGAGGTCGCCGCCCACGATGGTCTGGGCCAGCAGCCGCGCGCGCGGCGTGACGCCGAGTTCGCGTGCGCGCCGCGCGGACATCAGCAGCGCGGCCGAGGCGCCGTCGGAGACCTGCGAGGAGGTCCCGGCGGTGTGCACGCCCCCCTCCTTGACGGGGTTGAGACGGGCGAGCGCCTCCATCGAGGTCTCCCGCAGGCCCTGGTCCCGGGTGACGGTGTGCGGTGCCCCGCCATCCTCTGCGCTCGGCGCGGTGACCGGGATGATCTCGGCGTCGAACCTGCCGGCGTCCCAGGCCTCGCGGGCGCGCTGCTGCGACCGCAGGCCGAACGCGTCGATGTCGGCGCGGGTGAATCCGCGGTTCTCGGCGATCCTGTCGGCACCGGTGTACTGGTCGGGGTACTCCACCGACCACGATGCGGGACGGGGGGTGCCCGGTCCCGTACCGGCTTTGGCGGTGAGCGGCGCCCGGGTCATCAGCTCGACCCCGCAGGCCAGCCCGACGTCCGTCGCACCGAGCGCGATCTGGCCGGCGACCAGCTGCACGGCACGCTGCGCGGTGCTGCACTGGGCGTCGATGGTGGTCGCGCCGGTGTGCGGCGGCAGCCCCGCGTGCAGCCACGACGTGCGGGTGATGTGGCCGTACTGTTCGCCCAGCGGCGTGACGCAGCCGCCGATGACCTCGTCGATCTCCTGCGGGTCGACCCCCGTGCGTTCGAGCACGCCGCGCTGGGCCAGCCCCAGCAGTTCGGCGGCGTGGACGGTGGACACCCAGCCGCCGCGCTTGCCGAACGGCGTGCGCGCCATGTCGACGATGACGGGATCGCTCATGCCGGTTCCTCCCCGGTCGTGTCGGGGGCGAGCGGCCCGCCGTCGAGCCCCCGCACCTCGGCGCCGAATTCGTCGATCAGCTCCAGGCTCACGCACGTGCGGGCCGTGACCTCCGGAGCGCAGTCGCACAGGAGCAGGACTCCTTCGACCATCTCCTCCATCCTTTCGACCTGGTCCGGCCGGACGGTCGCGCCGACGAGCCGCTGCGCGCCCTCGGACAGCACTGCGGCCTTGGGCTGGACGGTGTTGACCCGGACGCCGGTGCCGGACAGTTCCACGCCCATCCCGTGCGTGATGCGGTTGAGCGCCGCCTTCGACGCGCCGTAGACGGCCATCGACGTGCCGGGAGGGACCAGTTCGAACGGCGGCCCGGCGGCGTGGCGCGTGGTGGCGCTGGAGATGTTGACGATCCACCCCGCGCCGGCCTCGGCCATCGCGGGGGCGGCGGCCTGCATGAGGTCCAGCGGCGCGTGCACGTTCGCCTCGAAGGTGAGGTGCCTGCGCCTGAGCGGATACTCCAACAGAGGCTGGTAGATGGCCGCCGCCGCATTGTTGACCAGGATGTCGACGGGCCCGCCCAGTTGCTCCGCCGCCTGCGCCACCACATCGGTGCGCTGCTGCGGATCGGTCAGGTCGGCGACGATCACTGCGGCTCTGCGGCCGTGGCGTGCGATCCGCTCCGCGGCCTCGTCCAGACTGCCGGGGAGGTGTCCGCCGGGTTCGCGCGTACGCGCGGTGACGGCGACGTCGGCGCCTTCGGCGGCCAGGCGCTGCGCGATGGCGGCGCCGATCCCCCTGCTGGCGCCGGTGACGAGTGCCCGGCGGCCTGTCAGTCGTGCGCCCATGTCACCGGAACCTTCCGGCGAAGCGGTGGATGCTGTCGGCGATGCGCTGCACCTCGTCGTCGGTCAGACCGTGGCTCATCCCGAGGGTCATGCCCCGCTCGAAGACGGCGTCGGTCTCCGGCAGGCCCTGCTCCGGCCGGCGGTACTCGGCACCGGACATCATCGGGTGCCGCAGCAGGTTGCCGCTCCACACGGTGCGGGTGTCGATGCCGTCCGCCTCCAGGGCCTCCTGCAGGTCGCTGCGGGAGAACGGGGCGTCGGCGTTCACCATGACCGGGTAGCACAGCCAGGCCGTGTCGAGCCCGTCCAATTCGACGGGTGTGCTGAAGAACTCGGGGAATGCGCCGTACGCCTCGGTGTAGGCGGCCCAGGTCTCCTTGCGCCGCTTGTAGTTGGCGGCCAGCTTGTTCAGCTGCACCACGCCGTACGCGGCGCCCAGTTCGGACGGCTCGAAGTTCCACGGCACGACGTCGAAGATGAAGTCGTTGTCGTAGTCGACCCCGTCGAGCTTCTCCCGGAACACCCGGCCGACGTGCTTGGTGCTGCCGAACAGGTTCGGCTCGCTGCGGCGGCCCCAGCGTCGCAGCAGGAGCGCCGTGTCCCGTTCGGCCTCGCTGTCGACCATGACCATGCCGCCGTTGCCCGCGCAGGTGATGATGTGCGCCATCGAGAAGCTGGTGACGGAGATGTCGGCGCGCTCGCCGGTGGGGCGCCCGTGCAGAGTGGCGCCGAGCGCGTCGCAGGTGTCCTCGATGACCTTGAGGCCGTGCTTGTCGGCGACGGCGCGGACGGCATCCCAGTCCGGGGCGTTGCCGGCCAGGTTCGGCAGGAGGATCGCGCGGGTCTTGTCGCTGATCATCTCCTCGATCTTCGACGCGTCGGCGTTGAAGGTGTTCGGCGCGACGTCGACGAACACGGGCACCAGGCCCGCCCGGAGGATCGGCGCGACGTCGGTGGAGAAGGTCAGCGCCGAGGTGATGACCTCGCTGCCCTCGGGCAGCCCGAGGAGTTCGACGGCCAGGTAGAGCCCGGAGGACCCGGAGTTGCACATGGCGCCGTGCTTCTTGCCGCTGAGCTCGGGGATCCGGGTCTCCAGCTCGGCGACGTTCCTGCCGATGCGCAGCCCCTGGTCGCCGCTGCGCAGCACGTCGATCACCGCTTGGATCTCCTCCTCGCCGTGCGTCGCCCGCGCGTAGGTGATGCGGTCGGTCATTGCCTGCTCCTTGTTGTGATGATGGAAGTGGTGTGCACCTGCGGTGCTGCAGGTGCCGGCCGCACGGCAGCGGGTGCTCAGCGGTCGGCGGAGAGCACCAGAGCGCTGTGCGGGACAGGCGATCCGCCGGTGGCCAGCACGTGGCCGAGCTGCTTGCGCGGCTGGTTGACGGAGGTGCCCCGGATCATCCGGACGGCCTCGGCGATGCCGTTGACGCCGTGGATGTAGCCCTCGCCGAGCTGGCCCCCGTTGGTGTTGACGGGCAGACGCCCGTCGAGTTCGAGGTTGCCGTCGGCGATGAAGTCCTTCGCCTCGCCCGTGCCGCAGAAGCCGTACTGCTCCAGCTGCAGCAGGACCATCGGGGTGAACGCGTCGTAGAGGATCGCGGCGTCGATGTCATCGGGCCCGATCCCCGCCTGGCTCCAGAGCTGCTCGGCCACGAGCCGGACCTCCGGCATGTCATCGATGTCCTCGCGGTAGTAGCTGCTCATCGAGATCTGCTGCGGGCCCACGCCCTGTGCGGCGCCGGAGATGACCGCCGGCGGGTGCGGCAGGTCGCGGGCCCGCTCGGCCGAGACGATGACGAGCGCCTGGCCGCCGTCGGACTCCTGGCAGCAGTCGAGCAGCCGGATGGGATCCGCGATCATGCGCGAGGACTGGTGGTCCTCGATGGTGATGGGCCGCTCGTAGAACCAGGCGGCGGGGTTGTTCGCCGCGTGCTTGCGCGAGAGCACCGAGATAGCGCCGAAGTCGGCGCTGGTGGCCCCGTACTCCTCCATGTACCGGCGCGCCAGGAACGCCTCCTGCTGGGCGGGGGTGAGCAGCCCGTAGGGGTTGATCCAGTTGCGGTATTCCTGGTCGGTGTTCTGGTTGTACGCGAAGGCCGGAGGCCCGGCGCCGAAGCGGTGGCCGGAGCGTTCGTTCATCGCGCGGTAGACCACGACCACGTCGGCGACACCGGCCGCCACGGCCAGCGCCGCCTGCTGGACGGGTGCGCACGCCCCGCCGCCGCCGTGCGGGATGCGGCTGAAGAACTTCAGCTGCGGGATGCCGAGCGAGCGGGCGACGGCGATCTCCGGGTTGTTCTCCATGGTGAACAGGGAGACGCCGTCGACCTCCTCGACACCGATCTGCGCATCGTCGAGCGCGGCCAGGACGCATTCGCAGGCCAGCTGCCATTCGCTGCGGCCGGAGTTCTTGGAGAATTCGGTGGCGCCGATGCCGGCGATCGCGGCGGCCCCGGACAGTCCGGTGCTCATGAGGGGGCTCCTTCCGTCGGTTCGACGGTGACGGTGGCGGTGACGTGGGTGCCGCGGGAGTTGCGGCCGACGACCTTCACGGTCACCGAGGGGCCGTCGACGGCGGTGACCTCGCCGGTGAACGTCATCGTGTCTCCCGGGAAATTCGGCACCCCCAGGCGCAGCGCCGTGCGGGTGATGCGGGAGGCGGGGCCGGACCAGTCGGTGATGTAGCGGTCGATGAACCCGTTGGTGGAGTTGATCGACATGAAGATGTCCGGAGTGCCGCGTTCCTGCGCCTTGCCGGGGTCGTGGTGGACGTCCTCGAAGTCCTGCGACGCGATGGCCGCTCCGACGATGAGGGTCCGGTCCAGCGGCAGGTCCAGGGGCGGCAGCGTGTCTCCGGCCTCGCAACGGGGCATCGCGGTGGTCATCGGTTCTCCTCCCGCGTCCCGGAGGGGCGGCGGAGCTGCGGCAGGATCTCACCGTGCGCGTGCTCGGAGAAACCGACCTCCAGCTCCATACCGATCCGCAGATCCGCGTGGTCGACGCCGGCGATGTCCGCGACCAGCCGGGTCCCCTCCTCGAGGTCGATCAGGCCCACCGCCAGCGGATACTCGAAGGCCGGGTCCTTCGGATGGTGCAGGACTGTGTAGCTGTGCAAGGTGCCGCGGCGCGACGATGCGACCGTGTCCCACGCGAACGAACGGCACTGCGGGCACGACGGCGACGGCGGGTGGCGCAGAGTCTCGCAGCCGGTGCAGCGCTGGATCTCCAGGCGGCCCTCGCGTGCAGCCGCGAAGAAGAAACCGTTGTCCTGGGTCACCGTCAGGCGGGGCACGCCGGTGCCGGCGGTCGGCGGCGGTGCGGGCGCGGGAGTGTTCTGGGAAGGTGTGCCGGTCATGCCTTCTCCTCGCTTAGGGGCCGGAACCGCAGCAGGCGGAAGCGCTCCTCCACGAGCGTGCGGTCGCTGCGGTCCACGTACTTCTTGAGCAGGGTGATGAAAACGCCGAGCCCGAGTCCGGTCTTCTTCGGCTCCGAGATCGACTCGATCGTGAAGTGGCAGGTCACGTGGTCGCCGGGGTGCAGTTCCGCGAGATAGTCCTGTTCGACGTCCGTCGCGACCACCGAGGTGAGACCGCGCTCGTCGAGTTCGGCCAGCAGGCGCGAGTACGCGAAATCCTCTGTGACGCCCTCGGCGCGGAGCCTCTGCACCTCGCGGTAGCGGCGGTAACCCGACATGACCCAGGTGGAGATCATCGCCGGGGGGCAGATCACGTCCGGCCGGCCGGTGGCGCGCGCGGCGTCCCGGTCGACGTAGACGGGGTTGACGTCGTCGTGCGCCTCCACCCAATTGCGGATCATCGCGGCGTTGACGTCGTAGCGGGCCACCCGGGGCGGTTCGGCCTCCTCGCCGACGTATCGGGCGGACAGATCCTTCAGGTCTTCCACGCGTACCTCCTGCATTCGGCTATGCTCGGACCGAGTTGAGCAAGCGCTTGATCTAGAATCTAGCAGGATGGCGGGAGAAGCGAAACCGCCACGTGCGGTCAGCGGACGGCAGCGGGCCGCACGAACGGAATCGGCGTCATCGGCCAGCCGCCCCGGGTGCGCCGGGCGTCGGCGGGGCCACCGCGATGCGCCGGATGCCGAACCGAGCCGCGTACCGAATCGAGGAGCATGCAGATGAGCAGTACGGACCTGGCCGGCCGTTGTGCCGTGGTGACCGGAGCCGGCAGCGGGCTGGGCCGCGCCGAGGCGCTCGCACTCGCCGCGCAGGGCGCCGCCGTCGTCGTGAACGATGTCGGAGCCGCAGCGGAGCAGGTGGCCGACGAGATCACGGCGGCAGGGGGGAGCGCCGTCGCCGTGACGGGCGACGTGGCGCAGTGGGGTATGGGAGAGCGGCTGGTCGCCGCCGCGGTCGAACGCTTCGGCAGCCTCGACGTCGTCGTCAACAACGCGGGGATCACGCGGGACGCGATGCTGTTCAACATGACCGAGAAGCAGTGGGACGACGTGATCGCGGTGCACCTCAAGGGCCACGCGGCGCTGTCCCGGGCGGCATGCATCCATTGGCGCGCACTGTCGAAGGAATCAGGAGGGAAGGTGTACGGCCGCGTGGTCAACACGGCGTCCGAAGCCTTCCTGCTGGGCGGAGCGGGCCAGGCGAACTACGCCGCCGCCAAGGCCGGCATCGTCGCGCTGACCCTGTCCACCTCGCGGGGGATGAGCCGGTACGGGGTGACGGCGAACGCGATCTGCCCGCGCGCCCGCACGGAGATGACCGCGGGCGTCTTCGGCGGCTCGCCGCAGGACGGACCCGACATGCTCGCGCCTGAGCGGGTCGCCACCTTCGCGGCGTTCCTGGCCGCGCCGGGGGCCGTCGGGATCAGCGGTCAGGTGTTCATCGTGTACGGCGACATGGTGGCCCTCATGGCCCCGCCGACCGTGGAGCAGAAGTTCACGGCGGCGGACGGCGCCTTCACCGTCGCGGAACTCGAGTCCCGGGTGGTCCCCTATATCGCCGGACTGCCGGAGGGCCGGAGCTACGCGGCGACGGATATCACGGCGCTCGACTCGGCGGACACGCCCGCCTGACGGGCCCGCACGCACCATCACCCGACGCAGACGGCGGGGCCGGACGAGGCCCGGCGCCTGCCGGACAGGAAGGAGACGTCAACGTGGGGACATTCGCCGAGGTCGTGCGTTCGAGGATGGGGGATACGCGGGAGGGGTTGCGGTTCGAGGGGCGGAGCTGGTCGTGGGATCAGATCGTGCGCGAGTCCGCGGTGCGGGCGGCGTTGCTGCGGGATTTCGTGCAGCCCGGTGACGGGCGCACCCAGCGGCATGTGGGGGTATTGCTGCAGAACGTGCCCGATTACGTGTTCTGGCTGCTGGGTGCGGCGCTCAACGGTGATGTGATCGTCGGGATCAACTCCACGCGCAAGGGCGCGGAGCTGCGTCATGACATCGTGCATGCCGAGTGCGACATGGTGCTGACCGAGCCGCTGTATCTGGAGTCGACGGCGGTCGAGGATCTGGGTGTCGCGCCGGAGCGGGTGCTCGACGTCGAGTCCGATGCGTACGCGGCGCGTCTGGCCGGGTACGCGGATGCGCCGTTGCCGGACTCGCTGCCGGATCCGGCCGGCATCTTCCTGCTGTTGTTCAGCTCGGGCTCGACCGGCGCCCCGAAGGCGGTGATCTGCACCAACGGCCGGCTGGGCCGGTTGACAGAGAGGATGGGCGAGCGGATCTCGCTGCATCGGGATTCGGTGACGTATCTGATGCTGCCGCTGTTCCACGGGCACGCGATCATGATGAACCTGTGCACTGCGGCGCAGGAGGGCGCCACGGTGGTGATGGTGCGCAAGTTCTCGGCGAGCGCGTTCGCGCGGGATATCCGCGAGCACAAGGTGACGTTCTTCAACTACGTGGGGCGTGCGCTGAGTTACATCCTCGCCGTGCCGCGGGATCCGGCCGAGGCGGACAACCGTCTGGAGGTGGCGTTCGGTTCGGAGGCCTCGCCGGCGGAGGTCGACGAGTTCCGGGAGCGGTTCGGCTGCGAGGTGCGCGAGGGCTACGGCGCCAGTGAGGGGGCGATCCGGATCGTGCCGGTGCCGGGTTCGCCGCGCAACGCGTTGGGGCTGCCGGCGTCGGGGATGCGGGCCGAGGTGCGCGATCAGGACGATCGTGAGTGTCCGCCGGCGCGGTTCGACGAGCGGGGGGTGCTGCTCAATGCCGAGGAGGCGACCGGGGAGATCGTGGTGCTCGGGGCGGGCCGTACGTTCGAGGGCTATTACAAGAACCCCGAGGCGATGGCCGACCGGCTCAAGTTCGGCGGGGCGGATTTCTGGACCGGGGATCTGGCCTATCGGGATGCGGACGGGTATTTCTATTTCGCGGGGCGCGGCTCGGACTGGTTGCGGGTGGACGGGGAGAACTTCGGTGCCGCGCCGGTCGAGCGGATCCTGTCGCGGTATCCGCGGTTCGGTGGTGTGCACGTGTTCGCTGTGCCGGACCCGGCGACCGGGGATCAGGTGATGTGCGTGGTGACGATGGCGCCGGGCGAGACGTTCGATGCGGCCGGGTTCGCGGCGTTCGTCGATGCGCAGCCGGATATGGGCACCAAGTGGCGCCCCGTCTTCGTGCGCGTGGTCGACGAGGTGCCGATGACCGGCAGCGGGAAGATCGACAAGGCGCCGCTGCGCGCGACGGCCTGGGAGTCCGATGACGTCTGGTATGCGCCGGCGCGCACGAGTGCGTACCGGTTGATGTCGGCGGAGGATCGGTCGCGGCTGCGGGAGTCGTTCGTGGCGGCCGGCCGGGGGAATGCGATGCCCGCGGCCGCGCGGGCGGTGCTGGCGGGGGTGGGCCGGTGAGCGGTAGCGGGGCGGAGAGCGGTAGCGGGGCGGAGAGCGCGGGCACTGCGGTGCGGCTGCATGTGCTGGAGCCGGCCACGTATCGCTCGCCGCAACAGGTACGCATGCTCGGTGCTGCCGCCCCGAGGCTGCCGTTCCCGGTGTACCTGATCGAGCACGAGGACGGCCTTGTGCTGTTCGACGGCGGCCTGGACTCGTCGGCGGCAGGCGACCCGGCCGCCGTGTACGGCGAGATGGCCGAACGCATCGATATCCGCTTCCCGGCGGACCGGCGACTGGACCGCCAGCTGGGACGTCTCGGCGTCGCCGCCGGTGACGTCGCCACGGTGATCGCGTCGCACCTGCATTTCGACCACGCCGGGGCGTTCAAGGAGTTTCCGCATGCCCGCACGCTGATCGGGCGCGGGGAGATCGAGTACGCGCGGGACCCGGAGCGGTTCGCGCAAGGCTGGTTCCGGAGCGAGGACTTCGACGACGTGCACGGTATCCGGTGGGAGACGATCGAGGCGGACATCGACGTCTTCGGCGACGGAGCCGTCACGGCGCTGTATCTTCCTGGGCATACCCCCGGGTCGCTCGCGGCGATGGTGCGGTTGCCGCGCCGCACGCTGATCCTCGGCGCCGACGTCGTGCACGACCGCTCGGCACTGGAGACCGAGGCCGCGTATCAGGGTGATGTGGACACGCTCACCGCCCGCGCGTCGATCCGGAGGATGAAGCGGATCGCCGCCGATGCGGACGCGGACGTCTGGGTCTGTCACGACCCTGACGACTGGCGGCGATTCGGGGCGGGCGTAGTGACGTAGGAAGGCGGAAGCGGATGTCCAGGCATGCACTCACCGGTAAGACTGTGGCCGTCACCGGCGGTGCACGCGGGATCGGTTTCGCGATCGCCCGCGCGTGCTCGTCCGCCGGGATGGCGGTCGCCCTCGGCGATCTGGCGGCGGAGGACGCGGAGGCGGCCGCCGCATCGCTGGAGGGGCCCGCGTACGGCGCGGGCGTCGACGTGCGTGACCGGGGGTCCTTCGCGGATTTCCTCTCCCGCGCCGAGGCCCGGCTCGGGCCCGTGGATGTGCTGGTGAACAACGCGGGGGTGCTGTACCCGGGCCCCTTCGCGGAGTCGCGCCCGGAGGACGTCCGCGGCCAGGTCGACGTGAATCTCGGCGGCGTCCTCACCGGGAGCCGGCTCGCGCTGGACCGCTTCCTCGAACGGGGCGACGGCCACATCGTCAACGTGGGTTCTCTGGCCGCGATGGTGGCGTCGCCGAACGGCGCCGTCTACTCGGCCACCAAACATGCGGTGCTCGGGTTCACCCGGGCACTCCGGAATGAGCTGCGCGGCACCGGCGTGCGCACGACGGTCGTCCTTCCCGGCGTGATCCGCACGCAGATGACCGATGATTTCGAAGCGGCACTGGGGGTCCGGGCGGTCGAACCCGACGCCGTCGGGGCCGCCGTCGTCGCGGCCCTGCGCCGGGGCACCGCCGAGGTCCACGTACCGCGGGAGGTGGCGCTCCAGGGGCGGTTGTTCACCGCGCTGCCCGCACGGCTCTCCGACGGGCTGCAGCGGCTCACCCGTGCGGATCGCGTCATGCACTGACCGCGTCGGGAACTGAGCACGCCGGGCCCCGGCCACGGACCTGCGGCGGGGCCCGGCCTGCGTCCGGTCCACGGCGGGCCGTGGACCGTCGTGGACCGCTGTGGACCGGGTTATCGAGACCGGCGCAGATTCTGCGGCACGGACCCCGGCGGGTGGAAGTTCAGGTAGGGCGGCAGGAACGCGGTGTCGTCGAGGTCCTCCGGCTGCCAGCCGTCCAGCAACCCGCCGCCGTCCAGGGCCCGTACGGGCCTGCGGAATTCTTTGAGCAGGGGGAGGCTGTAGGCGACGCGTCCGGTGACGGTCCGCGGGTCCGAGGTGGCGAGCAGGGCGGCGGCCTCGGCCATGGTGTCCTCGGGCTCCGACGGCCAGCCGGGGACCGCGGCGGCCGCGTGTTCCGTCGCGACGCCGCGGTTCGGGGCGAGGGAGTTGACGGCGATGTCGTCGTCGAAGAGTTCCATTGCGGCGCCGGTCGTGATGCGGTCGAGCATCGCCTTGGTCCCGCCGTAGAGCACCGACCCCGCGAGGGGGTGATAGGCGAACGGAGGGCCGACACGGGGGCCCGCCTGCCGCGAGGAGATATTGACGATCCGGCCGGCACCGGCCTCCCGCATCCCCGGTACCACCGCCTTCATCAGGTCCCACGAGTTCCACACATTGGTCTCCACCGAATCCTGGAAACCCTCGCGGGTCATGTCGACGAACAGCGTGTCGTAGCGGCGGGCGGCGGCGACGTTGTTGACCAGCACGTCGACGGGTCGGCCGAATCGCGCGCGGATCCGCGCAACGAGTGCCGCACGGTCGAGTGCGGGGTCGCCGAGATCGACCGCGAAGGCGGCGGCGCTGCCGCCCGCCCCCGTGATCATCTCCACGGTTTCGTCCAGCGAGCCTTGCAGCGCTCCGTCACCGGCCCGCAGTGTGCGCGAGACGGCGGCGACGGCGATGCCCTCCGCCGCGAGCCGCCGTGCTATGGCGCGGCCGATCCCACGGCTCGCTCCGGTGACCAGGGCAAGGGCGGGGCCGTGTCCATCGGAGGCGGTCTGT
>CAYVJJ010000016.1:0-3894 GCA_964451655.1 uncultured Mycobacteriaceae bacterium
TGCCTTCGGGCGCGATGAGCACCGACAGGCCCTTGGCTGCCATCTCCTCGATGGGCTTGAGTGCGTCGACTGCGGCCTTGCTGTTGCCGCGCTCGACGAAGGCGATGTCCGCGAAGCGGCCGAATGCGCCGATCATGGGGTCGTCTTTGAGCTCGGCTTTGGCCACCGAGGTGAAATCCCGGCCGATCAGCGAGACCGCGATGAACGGGTCGAAGCCGTTGCGGTGGTTGAACAGGAACACCGCGGGCCGCGCCTTCTCGATGTTCTCGCGTCCGGTCACGTTGAGCTCCACCCCGTTGATGCGCAGCATCAGCGAAGCCCAGTTGCCGGTGATGAAATTGAGTGCGCTGCGCCGGTTGCGCTCGAGCAGCCCCTTGGCGGCGCCGAGCCCGGCGATGGGCAGGAAGGAGCCGAACCCGACGAGTGTGCGCAGCGTCGACCCGGCGCCCCTGCTGGACAGGCGGGTGACGGGCCAGCCGCGCTTGCCCGCGGTCTTCGCCATGGCGGCGCCCGGATTGACCGGCCGCGGCTTACCCACCAGGTGCATCAGCGCCACGTCCTCGTCGCCGTCGGCGTAGAAGTAGCTCTGCGCGAGGTCCACCTCGTGGCGTGCGGCGAACTCCTGCGCCGCATACGCTTTGGTGTCGCCCCAGATCACCGGCTTGACCACCCGGCCGGTGAGCACCCCGTCCTCGTTCTCGAAGGTGTTGCAGACGGTGTGCTCGATGCCGAGCGCGTCGGCGACGGGTTGCACCTGGAACGTGGTGGCGGAGGAGATGAGCACGACGGTGTGCCCGCGCTCCTGATGGGCGCGCACGATCTCGCGCATCTCGGGGAAGATCCGCCCGGACACCTTCTTCGTGAACAGCCGCAGCGCCATCTCGTCGAGATCCTCCACCGCGCGTCCCGCCCACGCGTGGGCGCCGAGGTCGAGCAGTGCGGCGAAGGTGGCCGGGTTGAGCCCGCCGCCGCCGACCATCACGCCGAGAGTGCGCAACACCTCGACCGGGCCGTACTCGCCGGCCCGCATCTGCTCCTCGGTGAGGTAGCGGGCGGTGTAGCCGGCGACGAGGGTGCCGTCGAGGTCCACGAACGCGCCGATCCGCGGGCCTGCCGGACCGCCGGAGACCTCCGCGGCGGTTCCGGGCAGCCGGATATCCTTCGCCGCCATCTACCTGCTCCCGTCCTTGTTCCGTCCCGCGGCGGAGCGCCGGGCGCGACCGGTGGTGGTGCGGCCGCCTGCGGTCCTGTCGGGTGCGGCCGGCTGCGCGGCGGCCTTCGCCTCTGCGGCGGCCTTCGCCTCTGCGCCGGCACGGCCCAGCGCCAGCACCTCGTCGAACCCGGACTCCAGGGCGCCGGCCAGGGCGGCCGGGTCGCTGAACGCCGCCGCGTCGTAGTTGACACCGAGGAAGCACCGTCCTGCGAACGAGACCATCGTGGCCATCATCGCGACGCCCGGGAGCGGGCCGATGGGGATGCTGCGCGTGATCCGCGTGCCGGCGATGTAGCGCTCGGATACCTTGCCCGGCACGTTGCTGGCCTGCACGTCGATGCCCAGGCTCCCGGTCCCGGTGCCGGCGAGCAGCTGCTGCGGCAGCCACGAGAGCACCGGGGCGAGGAGTGCCGCGGGATCGATCGACGACCGCGACCGTGCGTGCAGGACGCTCGAGCGGATCGCGAGCATCCGCGCCGCCGGGTCGGGCTCCGCGACCGGGAGCGCCAGCGTGATCGCGGACCACCGGTTGCCGGCCGCCGTGTCGTTCCCGGCGCGGGCGTTCACCGGCATGGCCAGGTTGAGCGCGTGGACGGGCACGCCGAGGCGGTCGTGGTAGATCCGCATGGCCGCCGCGATACCCGCCAGATAGGCGTCGTTGACCGAGCACCCCTGCGACTTCGCGGCGGCGCGGATGTCCGTGAGCGGGAAGTCGAGCGTCTCGAACCGGTGGACCAGGCCCCTCCGGCGCAGCAGAGGTGAGGGGTCGGCCGTGGCGGATTCGGTGAGTTTGCGCAGCTCGCCGACGGTGCGCGCGGCCGAGCCGACGGCGCCGCGGGGGTCGGTGACAGCCCCGCCGGCGCGCCGGGCCAGCCGTGCGGCCCGCGACACGGTGCCCCGCACCAGGCTTTCCGGCAGCGCACGGACCGCGGACCGTGTGAGCTCCAGCGGCGTCACGTCCTGGGGCACGGGCACCGGCGGCATCGGTTCCGCGTCCGGGTGTCGACTCTCCTGGTGGATCATCCGGTCGAGCAGCATGCCGCCCACGCCGTCGGTGACCGTGTGGCTGAGTTTCCACAGCAGCGCAGCCGCGGCGTCGGGTTCGCGCAGGCCCTCCACCAAGGTGACCTCCCACAGCGGCCGGCCCGGGTCGAGCGGGGTCGCGTGCAGGACGGCGGCCAGGTCCAGCAGCTCACGCAGCGACCCGTCACCGGGCAGCACCATGCGGCGCAGGTGGTAGTCGAGCGAGAAATCGGGGTCGACCACCCAGCGTGCGGGGGCGAGCGGCAGCAGCGGCGCCACCACCCGCTGGCGCAGCCGCGGGACGACGCGGGACGCGCGGTCGACCTGCTCGCGCAATCGGGCGACGTCGGGCGCCTCGTCGAGCGTCTCGATGAACATCAGCGACGTCCGTGAGTGCGCGTCCATGTCGGCGCGGAACATCATGTACTCGAACGCGCTGAGTCTGTCGTCGAACCGCAGCGCGCCGTCGAGTGCCGTCGCGGCATGCGCGGCCATCACGGACTGCGCCGCATCGGCGGACTTTCGTGCGTCGGGCTGCGCGGTGTTGTCGCCCATCGGATGCGGACCCTCCCAGGAATACCGCGGCGGACCGCGGTGGATCGTGATGCGCACAGGCCGGGCGCCCATTCCGCCCGTCGGCCCTGTGATCGTGACCCTTGTCATGACGGGTCGCGAGGTGTGATAAGAATTGCAGATTTCCGCGGCGGATGCGCCGCGGATTCTGATGACCGGGAGGTCAGGGCCGTGTGGAGCGCGCCCACTCCAGAAACCGTGCGATGCCCGGCACCGTGTGGCGGGTGCGGATCGAGGGCAGATGGTCGTACGCGTGCTGCGCGCCGGGAAGCTCGGCGAAGGCGACCGGGCTGCGGGACACGCCGCGCAGGTGCCGGACGAAGTGGCGGGACTCCTCGATCTCCACTCCGGTGTCGCCTGTGCCGTGCAGCACGAAGAACGGCGGCGCGTCGGCGTGCGCATGCAGAAGCGGTGAGGCCAGGGCGAAGTCGTCGGCGTCGGCCACCGGGTCTTTGCGCAGGATCATCGGCGCCAGGAAGCGGTCGCGGCGCTGCACGGCCCTGTCGGTGCCGGAGTGCGCGGTGAAGTCGTAGATCCCGTACTGCGGGACCGCCGCCTGCACCGAGGTGTCGGCGCCGGCGGGCAACCCGGTCTGCAGGCGCGGCTCGTCCGGAGTGAGTGCGGCCAGGGCCGCCAGATGCCCGCCCGCCGAGCCGCCGGTGACCGCGATGAACGACGGGTCCGCGCCGTAGTCGGCGGCGTGCGCGCGGATCCAGGCGATCGCCCGCTTGACGTCGACGATCGGCGCCGGCCACGGGTCTTCGGGGCACAGGCGGTAATTGACGCTCACGCACACCCAGCCGCGCTCTGCCATGGCGTGGATCAGCGGCAGCGCCTCGTAGCGCTTGTCGCTGCCCATCCACATGCCGCCGTGCACGTGCAGCAGTATCGGGGCCGGCGCACCGGTGCCGGCGCTGCGTGAGCGGTGGATGTCGAGCCGGCACATCCTGCGTGCGCGCCCGGAGGCGTCGGCGTCGCGGCCGACCGGATCCCGGCCCGCGGAGTCGGGGACTGCGGAGACCGGGACTGCGGAGACCGGGACCGCACTGTCCACGCCGTCGTCGAGGTAGGGCACGTTCCGGATG
>CAYVJJ010000016.1:3994-20133 GCA_964451655.1 uncultured Mycobacteriaceae bacterium
GGAGACCGGGACCGCACTGTCCACGCCGTCGTCGAGGTAGGGCACGTTCCGGATGACCTCGACTCCGGTGGGGCGGACGGGGAAGGGGCGGTACGTGACGGCGGAGGTGCGCCGCAGTGCGGTGTGTGCGCCGTCCGGGGACGGCACCTCCCGTCCGATCGCCGCGTCCAGTGCCGCGTCGACTGCTGCACCGGTGGCCCGCGCGCGCCGGATGAGCATGACCTGCCCTGCCGCAGTGACCATCGATACCGCGGCGGCGGCACCGCGCCCGCGGGCCAGCCCGACGAGCCCGTCGGCCGCCGTGGCGCCCAGCAGAAAGGGCGCGAGGCCGTCGACCGGGGCACCCGCGATCATCGAACCGGCGCCCAACCAGTAGTTGGACGGCGGATGCAGCGCGTTCGCCGTGAGCGCCGCATTGATCCACCCGCGCGCGGGCACTGCGCACCCGCCGGAGGGTCCGCGGGCGAGTCCGCGCAACGGATGCCGCGCGCCGGAGGCCGCGCCGTCGGTACCGCCTGCAACCGTGGTCATGGCGGCCGATGCTAAGCCCGGAGGAAGGAATTGTCGCCGATGAGTTCCGGTGGCCGGCGTCCGAGGACGACGGTCGCTGCGTCCGGCCCGGCGCGGGGTGGCACGATGGCGGGCGGCAACCGTCGCGCCGGAGGACGACCGGGCGCCGGAGAGACCGTGCAACGCCGGACAACGGGCCTGCCGCCGGCGCGCCGCGACGGGTGTGCCGTCCACACGAGGAGAGGGAGTGCACTGTGGGAGAGGTCAAAGCGGTCAGTGAGATCGACATCGTCGCGGAGCCCGAGGCGGTGCTCGATGCGGTCGCCGATTACGCGACGGTCCGGCCGAAGATCCTTCCGTCCAATTACCGCGACTACGCCGTGGTGCAGGGCGGCAAGGGCGACGGCACCATCGTGCGCTGGACGCTGCAGGCCACCAAGAAGCGTGTGCGGTACGTCGAGGCCGCGATCTCGGTGAAGGACAACACCGTGACCGAGACCGATGCGAATTCGACGATGGTGACCACCTGGACGGTGACCCCGATCTCCGACGGCGCGCGGGTCGCGGTGGAGACCACCTGGGCGGGTGCCGGCGGCATCGGCGGCGTCTTCGAGGGCCTCTTCGCCCCGGTGGGGTTGCGCAAGATCCAGGCGGAGACGCTGGCCAACCTCGCCAAGCAGGTCAAGTAGCCGGGCGGGTCCCGCGGCCGGGCAGGTCACGCAGCCAAGCAGGTCAAGCAGCCGGGCCCGGCCGGGCTGCGGGGGCCCGGTCCGGCCGGCTCAGCCGCGCGTCGGCCACACCGGGGCGATGGGCCAGGGCCGCTCGCGCTCGAGCTGCGCGGCGGCGCGGATGAGCAGATCCTCGCGCCCGAACGCGGCCACCAATTGCACGCCCACGGGCATGCCCGAGCCGTCCGTCCCCAGGGGCAGTGAGATCGCGGGCTGACCGGTGATGTTGAACGGGCTGGTGAGCGCGCCGTAGACGGCGCCGTGCGTCCAGATGGCCTCCACCGACCCGGCGTCCAGCAGCCCCAGCGGCGGGGTGAGCGCGCCGATGGTCGGTGTCAGCAGCAGATCATGGTCGGTGAAGAACGCGCCGATCGTCTCTGCCGCGGCGGCGATCCGCTCCAGGGCGGTGCAGAAGTCGGCGGCGCTCTGCGACTTGGTGCGCTCGTAGATCATGCGGACCACGGCCTCGAGGTCGTCGTCGCGCAGACTCCGTCCCAACTGCTCCAGCCGGGCGTCGATCGCGACGGTCATCGGCACCGCCATGCCCATCGCCATGGGTGCGGCCAGGTCGTCGAGCGGGAACTCGGGCGCCCCCGGGGCGACGCCGTGCCCCAGCCGGGACAGCACGCCGGCGATGTCCTCCACGGCCGCGGCGCAGTCATCGTGGACGGGGGAGCCGTCGGGGAGCGTCGTCATCGTCGCGATCCGCAGCTTGCCGGGGTCCGCACCGACCTCCCGGGTGTAGGGGCGGGACGGCTGCACGATCGTCACCGGTGCGCCGACGCGGGGCGCGGACACGATGTCGAGCAGCAACGCGCTGTCCCGCACGCTCCGGGTGACGGCGTGCTGGACCGACATCGGCGCCGCGATCGGGTTTCCCGCGCAGGTGCGCCCCCGCGACGGTTTGAGCCCCACGAGCCCGGTCATGGCCGAAGGCAGGCGGATCGAGCCCCCGCCGTCGGAGGCATGGGCGGCGGGCAGGATGCCGGCGGCCACCGCGGCGGAGGCGCCGCCCGAGGAGCCGCCCGGCGAGTGCGTCGTGCGGTGCGGGTTGCGGGCGGGACCGAACAGCGCCGGCTCGGTGCTGGCGTTCTGGCCCCACTCGGGCGTGTTCGTCTTGCCGACGATGGCCAGCCCCGCGCGGCGGTAGGCGTCGACGATCGGCGAGTCGGCGCCGGCCACGGCGTCGGCGAACAGGCGGGAACCGTTGGTGGTCGGAAGCCCTGCGACGTCGGCGCCGAGGTCCTTGATCGCGAACGGCACCCCGTGCAGCGGGCCGGCGGGCAGCCCCGCGTCGACCTCGTCCAGGACCTGTTCGGCACGGGTGGCGATGACCGCATTCACCTCGGGGTTGCGCTCGTCGATGCGCTTGAGGGCGAAGCCGACCGCCTCGCGGGCGGAGATCTCGCCGTCGCCGATCGCCTCGGCCAGGCCGGTCATGTCACGCTCGTCGAACAGTTCCTGCATCCGTACTCCTTCACCTGGGCCGGCCGATATCCGTGGGGCGGCGTCATCGTGGGCCGGTAGTTGCGGGCCGGTCATTGCGGGCCGCGGTCATTGTGGGTCGCGTGGGTCGCCGCCTTCCACCGGAATCCCTGTCAGCGGGTGACGATGGTCACGCGCAGGTATCGTGGGGCAGCGGGGAGGACGATCGGAGCGGTTGCGACGGAAGCGGGTGCAAGCGTGCAGGAGTGCACATTCGCCATCATCGGCTCGGGCCTGGGCGGGCTGGCGGTGGCCCTCGAGCTGCGGCGTGCCGGGCGTACGGACTTCGTCGTCCTCGAAAAGTCCGAGGACATCGGCGGCGTGTGGCGCGACAACACCTACCCCGGCGCCGCCTGCGACGTGCCGTCGCCCTACTACTCGTACTCCTACGCGCCCAACCCCGAATGGCCGCGGCGCTATTCGCAGCAGCCGGACATCCTCGACTACATCCGCAGACTCGCCGACGAGTACGGTCTGCGGTCCCGCATACGGTGCGGGACCGAGGTGGTCGCCGCGCGTTTCGACGAGGCCGCGGCCCTCTGGGAGCTCGCCTTCGCGGACGGCGAGCGGCTCCGGGCGCGGTTCCTGATCCCGGCCGTAGGGCAGCTGTCGCGTCCGGCGCTGCCGCGCATCGACGGCGTCGGCACCTTCGCCGGTCCCGCGTTCCACTCCGCGCGGTGGCGGCACGACGTGGATCTCGCGGGCAAGCGGGTCGCGGTCATCGGCACCGGCGCCAGCGCCATCCAGCTCATCCCGCACGTGCAACGGGAGGCCGAGCACGTCACCGTGTTCCAGCGCTCGGCGCCCTACCTGCTGCCGCGCATGGACCGCGAGTACGGCCCGCGCCACCACGCGGCGTTCCGGGCGGTGCCGGCCGCGCTGTCCGCCGAGCGGTTGTTCTGGTGGAGCTTCGCGGAACTGTGGACCTGGCAGATGAAAGGCAACCGCCTGGTGGGGGCGGCCTTCCGCGCCTGGTCGGCGTTGCACCGGCGGCGCAGCGTGAAGGATCGGGCGCTGCGCCGGACGCTCACGCCGGATTACCCGATGGGCTGCAAACGCGTGCTGTTCTCCAGCGACTATTACCCGGCCGTGGCACAGCCGAACGTGGAGATCGAGACCGCGGACATCACCGCCGTGACCCCGACGGGGATCACCACCGCCGACGGCGCCGAGCACCCCGTGGACGTGATCATCTACGGCACCGGCTTCCACTCCCAGGAGTTCTGCGGGGCCATCGACGTCCGGGGGATCGGCGGCGAGGGACTGGCGGACCGGTGGGCCGACGGTGCGCGCGCATACCTGGGCATCGCGGTGCCGGGGTTCCCGAACCTGCTGATGATGTACGGGCCCAACACCAACCTCGGTTCGGGGTCGATCCTGTTCATGCTCGAACGCCAGGCCACCTACATCCGGCGGCTGGCCGAGCTCGCAGAGAAGGCCGGCGCTGGCGCCGTGGACGTGCGTGCCGACGTGGAGGCGGACTACGACGCGGACGTGCAGGAACAGCTGGCCCATAGTGCGTGGACGGGGTGCGAGAGCTGGTACAAGGACGCATCCGGCCGGATCGCCAGCAACTGGCCGGACACGGTCTCCTCCTACCGCCGCATCACCTCGCGGGTGACGCTGGAGGACTATCGGATCATCGCGGCACAGGGCCGGGACGGGCGGGACCCGGCTGCGGGCCGGGACGCCGGCGCGGATCAGCCGCGCAGCGCCTCCGGAAGATCCCTCTTGGACAGCAGGATCATCTGATTGGGCTGCTTGTCCACCTCGGCCATCCGCCCGAGGTTGCGCTGCAGCAGGTCCCACTCGTAGCCCGCGATCATCGACTCCGCCCGCCCGATCACCGATTTGTCGGTGGTCGCCCAGGACAACGGCATCAGGCTCGCCGTCTCCCAGGAGGCGCCGCTGCGCCGGCGCGACCGGTCCTGCAGCACCGCGACGCACGGGATCTTGGCGCCCACCACCGCAGGGTGCCCGGTCACCGCCGTCGCATTGCGCGTCACCAGCGCGTACACCGGGTCCTCGTCACCGGTGCGCGAGACGTTCACCAGCCCCAGCAGCGTCACGCCGTGCCGGCGCTTGTCCGCCAGCACCGCGCCCACGAGCTGGCTGTGCTCGTACTGATGCTTGATCGAACCCACCTTGCGGGGCAGCAGGTAGGCCATGATGATCGAGCCGACGCCCATGGCGATGAGCACCACGGCCAGGATGTACCAGCCGCCGGAGCCGAACACTGCGGCCGCGACACCCCCCGCCACCCAGAGCAGCGCGACGAGGATGGAGGAGATGCGCAGGCGGCGCAGCTCCTGGTGGTTCTCGTTGACGCCCTTGGCGTATTTGACATCGACGGGGAACGACAGTTGACGCACGCCCACGATCCTAGCGGGCGGGGCGGGAACCGGGGCATCTCGGACCGCCCCGGGCGCCGCCCGGCGCGCGTCTACTGTGCCCCGTCCTGCGGATCCCCCTCGCCGGTGCCGGTGCCGCCGGCGTCGTCGCCCGTGTGCCCGGCCGCCTCGTCGATCGAGCCGGCACCGTCGCCGAGTCCGCCGCCGACGTCGGGGATCGCCGGTCCCAGCAGTTCGTCGGCGTCGACGATCCGGTAGGCGTAGCCCTGCTCGGCGAGGAAACGCTGACGATGTGCGGCGTAGTCGGAGTCGAGGGTGTCGCGCGCGACCACCGAGTAGAAGTGGGCCTGGCCGCCGTCGCGCTTGGGGCGCAGCAGCCGGCCCAGTCGCTGCGCCTCCTCCTGCCGGGAGCCGAAGGTGCCGGACACCTGTACCGCCACCGCAGCCTCCGGCAGGTCGATGGAGAAGTTGGCGACCTTGCTCACGACCAGGGTGCGGATCTCGCCGGCGCGGAAGCGGTCGAACAGCTTCTCGCGTTGAGCGTTGCGGGTGGACCCCTGGATGACGGGCGCGTCCAGGGCCGCGCCCAGCTCCTCGAGCTGGTCGAGATACGCCCCGATCACGAGCGTCTGCGCGCCCTCGTGCCGGTCGATGATGGCCCGCACCACGGGCACCTTGTTCTCGGCGGTCGAGCACAGGCGGTACCGGTCCTCGGCCTCGGCCGTGGCGTAGACGAGCCGCTGATTCTCGGTCAGCGTCACCCGCACCTCGATGCACTCGGCCGGGGCGATCCAGCCCTGCGCCTCGATGTCGCGCCACGGCGCGTCGTAGCGTTTGGGGCCGATCAGCGAGAACACGTCGCCCTCGCGGCCGTCCTCGCGCACCAGCGTCGCGGTGAGGCCCAGCCTGCGGCGGGACTGCAGGTCCGCGGTCATCCGGAACACCGGCGCGGGCAGCAGGTGCACCTCGTCGTAGATGACCAGGCCCCAGTCGCGCGAGTCGAAGAGCTCCAGGTGCTTGTACTCGCCCTTCGACCGACGGGTGATCACCTGATAGGTGGCGATGGTGACCGGGCGGACCTCCTTCTTCTCGCCCGAATACTCGCCGATCTCGTCCTCGGTGAGCGAGGTGCGGTCGATCAGCTCGCGCTTCCACTGGCGCCCGGCGACCGTGTTGGTGACCAGGATCAGCGTCGTGGCCTCGGCCTTGGCCATCGCCGCGGCACCCACCATCGTCTTGCCGGCGCCGCAGGGGAGGACGACCACGCCGGAGCCGCCGTCCCAGAAGGCGTCGGCCGCCATCTGCTGGTAGTCGCGCAGCTCCCACGGATGGGTGACGGTGTCCAGCGCGATCTCGTGCGCCTCCCCGTCGACGTACCCGGCGAGGTCCTCGGCCGGCCACCCCACCTTGAGCAGCATCTGCTTGAGCCGCCCGCGCTCACTCGGGTGCACGCGCACGGTGTCGTCGTCGATCCGCTCGCCCAGCATGGGCTTGATCTTCTTGTGGCGCATCACCTCCTCGAGCACCGCGCGGTCGAGGCTCACCAGTGTCAGACCGTGCGCCGGGTTCTTCACCAGCTGCAGGCGCCCGTAGCGGGCCATCGTGTCGGCCACGTCCACCAGCAGCGGCTGCGGCACCGGGAAGCGCGAATAGGTGACGAAGGCATCCACCACCTGCTCGGCGTCGTGCCCGGCGGCGCGCGCATTCCACAGCGCCAACGGCGTGACCCGGTAGGTGTGGACATGCTCCGGGGCGCGCTCGAGCTCGGCGAACGGAGCGATCGCGGCGCGCGCCTCGGCGGCCCGGGGGTGGTCGACCTCCAGCAGCAGAGTCTTGTCGGACTGGACGATCAGCGGTCCATCGCTCACGTGGCCTCCCCAAGGGTCGATGTCGGTGAGGGCCGGCCGGTGCTGCGGCGCGTGCGGCCGTCCAGCGCGTCACGGCCGGAAGTGCACCGGGATGGTGGCCGACACGCGTGCCACCGGTGCGAGGCCCTCAATCCGTCAACGATACCGACGTGATCCGGTGCAACGAGAAGACGTGACGTGCGCCGGTGACGGCGTCGAGTGCCTCGAGGACCCCGCCGTGGAACGAGACCGGCTCGACGAGGCGGTGGATGGCCGTGCCCTGCGCGTCGACGTACCCCACCGACACCGTCTGCCCCACCCGGGTGGCCGTCTGCAACAGCGAGACCGTGGCGGCCCCGCCGGCGCGGCTGCCGTCGGCGCGGACGGTGCGGGCCCCGGAGCTGTCCTCGGCCCGGTCGCCGGCACGCATCCCGGCCACCACCTGCGCCAGCCGTTCGTCGTCGGGGGCGGCGGGGCGGGGACGGTGCACGTTCCGGCGGACGCGCCGGGGCGCGCCGATGCGCGCGCCGCGGGGCCGCAGGTCCACCACCGACCCGTGGGCGTCCTCACCGACGGCGGGGATGCCCGCCTCGCTCAGGGCGTCGAGCAGATCCGCCAGGTCCATCGGGGAGACCGCGACGGTCGGCGCCAGGCGCCGCAGTCCCAGATCGGGCAGCCGGGTGAGCACCTCGGACAGCAGCGCCTCGTCCTCGCACCGCAGGAACGCATTGGCGAATCCGGCGCGCAGCCGGCCGTGTTTGCGGGCCACGTCGTCGATGAGATAGGTCAGCGCCTGCGGCACGGGGGTGCGCGACGCGCCGGCGAACAGGCTGTGCAGATCGGCGCCCGTGAGCCCGGCGTCCAGCGCTCCGCGCAGCGACTGCTCCGTGATGCGGTACACCGTCGCGGCGCCGGCGGACTCGACCTCGGCGACGCGCGGGATCCGCGCCGCGAGGTCCGGGGCGAGCGGCCCCGGGGCGATCATCGTCAGGTCCGCCTGCAGCAGGACATGGTCGACGGGTTCCGGCATGGCCGAGGCCATGGCGGCGGCCGGGTCCGGTGCCGGCTCAGCGCCCTCTTCCGCGCCCGTCTCCGCGGACCGCCTGCCGGCGTCGACGAGCACCCTGCCCGGTCCGGACAGTGCCCCGTGCGCGACGACGCCCATGTCCTGCGCCTCGGCCAGCAGGTACTCCAGGAAACCGAGCGGCAGCCGCGCGTAGCGGCGCGGGCGGGACCACCGCAGCGAGTCCAGCAGGTCGGGCGCCGGCACCGCGACGCCGGCGCGTTCCCCGGCCAGCCGGCCGAGGACGGCGCCGCGGTCCTCGGCCACGGCCGGGGCGGTCAGGTCGCCGGACAGGGCCGGCACCACCTTGCCGGTGTCGTCGCGCTGGCCGATCTCCCAGACGCGCCGCGGCATCCGCAGCCACGCGCGGGCCAGGACGTCCCAGCGCTCGGCCGGCGGCAACGAGAGCCAGGCGTCGATCTCGGAGGCCGGCGCCCAGTATGCGTCGGCGGTGTCGTGCTGGGGGAGCGGGTCGGGGACTCCGGAGCGGATCAGATCCGCCTGCGCGAGCAGCTCCAGCAGGAAGCCGACGCGCCGCTCCGCCAGCGACAGGTCCTTGGCCATCCGGCGGATCTCCCGGACACCGACTCCGCCGCTGCGCAGAACGGGCACCGGGCGCGCACTCAGGGAATCGATGACGGTGCCGGCGTGCCGCAGCAGCTCGAGCGCTTCGCCCGCGGCGGTGGAGTCGACGTCGCCGGCGTCGTGCCGCTGGGTCTGCGGCTGCGGCGGGGCCAGTCGCACCCGGGCGGCGGCCGATGTCTCGGCGGCGGCCCGGACATCCTCGGGCAACCGGACAGTGTGGTCGTCGACCTTCTCCAGCAGGCCCGCGCGCAGCAGGCGCTGCACCGCGCTGGTGGGCGGTGCGGAATCCGCTGCTGCGCGCGTGCGCCCCAGCCCGCCGCCGTCGACGAGGGCGTTGATCAGCGACCGCTCGTCGTCGGACAGTGCGTCGAGGCGGGCGGGCAGGCCGCCGCGGTCGTCGTGTCCGCCGGGGGGCCGTCCCTCCGCCGCCGCGGAGACCGCGGACGGCGGCCACGGCAGCACCTCCCGCGCGGCGGCGACCGTCCGGAGCCCGTCGAGTTCCTCCCACGCCAGCGCGGCGGACCGCAGGGCGGCGAGCGCGTGATCCACCGCGTCCGCACCCGCCGCGGCGTCCAGCACGCGGTGCACGTCGGCAGCCGGGACCGGCGAGGCGTCGGCGTCCGCGCCGGCCAGGACGGCGAGCACGGCCATGGTCAGCGTGTCGAGGTCCTCGGTGGCCCGATGCACGGACATCCGCTGCGAGGCGCGGTCCGCCAGTACGGCCGTCGAGGCCGGGGGCGCGATGGTCAGGTCGGGGCGCAGGCGCATCAGCTGCGCCAGCTCGTCGTCGGTGCGTTCGCGCAGCCACCCGGCGAGCCCCGTGCGCCCGCCCCCCGCCGCGCCGTCGCTTCGCTTGTCCGTGGGCATCGGCACTCAGGTTAGTGACCTGGGCTGGCCGTTGTCGTCGGCGACTGCCAAAATGGACACGTGGCTGAGAATTCGGTGGCGGAAAACGCCCACAACGTTGAAATCGCTGTCTCCCATCACCGTCACGATTCGGGGTGGCCGGAGCTGCCGGAGGGCGAGCACGCCGTGACGGAGCTGTCGTCGGCGCGCTCGGGTGGCCTGTCGCCGTTCGGCGAGGTCGTCCAGCTGCCGCTGCCGGCGGAGGACCTCCCGTACGTGCACCCGGTCACGGTCCCCAACCGCTGATCCGCACCCGCCCGGGCGCCGGTGCACGGTCGCCTCGACGGTGCCCGCATCCTCAGGAGGGCCGCCGATGACCGCCGACGATCCGGCACCTGCCGGGCTGACGCACGTCGACGACGCCGGGAACGCCCGGATGGTCGACGTGGGGGACAAGGCCGCCGGCGTCCGCCGTGCCGTGGCCGCCGGGACCTTCCGCACCACCGCGGAGGTGGTGCGGCTGCTGGCGGACGGCGGGCTGCCCAAGGGCGACGCGCTGGCGACCGCCCGTATCGCGGGCATCATGGCCGCCAAGAAGACCCCCGATCTGGTGCCGCTGTGCCACCCGATCGCCATCTCGGGTGCGACCGTGGAGTTCGAAGTGGGCGAGGACTCGGTGGAGGTGACGGCGACAGTGCGCACCACCGACCGCACGGGGGTGGAGATGGAGGCCCTCAGCGCGGTCGCCGTGGCCGGACTGACCCTGCACGACATGGTCAAGGCCGTCGACCCGGCCGCGGCGATGGACCAAGTCAGAGTGCTGGCCAAAGACGGCGGCAAGACGGGACGCTGGCGGCGATGAACACGCATTCGACCAACGCCCCGGACACGGTGGACGCCCCGGACACGGTGGACGCGCCCGAGGCCGACGGCCGCACGGGGGTCGTCATCGTCGCGTCCTCGCGTGCGGCGCGGGGGGTCTATCCGGACCGAGCCGGACCGATCGCCGCGGCCTGGCTGCGCGAGCGCGGATACGCGACGGGCGCGCCGACGGTCGTCCCCGACGGCGACCCGGTGGGCGAGGCCCTGCGCAGTGCGATGCGGCACCGCCCGGACGTCATCCTCACCTCCGGCGGCACGGGCATCTCGCCCACGGACAGCACCCCGGAGCAGACTGCTCCGCTGCTGGACCGCGTCGTGCCCGGACTCGCGGACGCCGTGCGCGACGCCGGTCTTCCGCAGGTGCCCACCGCGGTGCTTTCGCGGGGGCTCGCCGGTGTCGCCGGACGCACCCTCATCGTGAATCTGCCCGGGTCGGCCGGCGGTGTCCGGGACGGGCTCGGAGTGCTCGCGGACGTGCTGGACCACGCGGTGGACCAGTTGCGCGGGGGAGACCACAGGTGAGCGCCGACGGCGCGCCCCGGGTGCGGGGGGAGTCCCGGAGTGCCGCGGGCACACCGCCCTCCGCGGCGACGCCCGCCCCGGGCACGCCCGGGGCGGAGGTGCGCCACGCCCACGTCGGCCCCGAACCGATCACCCTGCGCGGGCACGAGCGGCTTGTGGCGCACGATTCGGCCGGTGCGGTCGTCGGCTTCTGCGGCGTCGTCCGCGACCACGACGGCGGGCGCGGAGTCGTCCGTCTGCACTACACGGCCCACCCGAGCGCCCAGGAGGTCCTCGAGGAGGTGGCCCGCACAGTGGCGGCCGCGTCGCCGGAGACCGTGCGGTCGATCGCGGTGAGCCATCGGGTGGGGGATCTCGAGGTAGGTGACGAGGCCCTCGTGGCGGCGGTGGCGGCCGATCACCGGGCCGAGGCGTTCGCAGCGTGCGCGGAGCTCGTGGAGGCGGTGAAGGAGCGGATCCCGGTGTGGAAGCACCAGTTCTTCTCCGATGGCACCGACGAATGGGTCGGCTGCGCATGATGGGGGAGCCCGCCGCCGTCTGACGACGCCTGCCGACGGTGGCGGAGCCCTCGCCGGGGGCGGCCGGCCGCGCGCAGTGGCAGCCCGGACGGGCACTGTGGCAGACCGGCCGGGGGATACCTGGCGGAAGGGCCGGTCCCGCACATGCTGCGGGACCGGCCCTTCCGGTGTTCCTGTGGCGCCGTGCGCTGCGCCGGAGAGACGGCGCAGGGCTATCAGCCCAGGTTGATGTTCGCCAGCGTCAGGTAGTGGGCGACCACGTCCTGGTCGACCTCCACGCCCTGATCGGCGGCGTAGTCGACCGCCTTGGCGGCGGCCTGGTGGATGTCCGTCCGGAAGTCCTCGTCGACCGGGACGTTGTTGTCCTGGGCGTAGTCGATGACCTGATCCACGATCTGGTTGACGACATCCTCCGGTGCGGCATCCTCCACCGGGGCGGCGGGCGCGGCCTGCTGCTCCACGGGGGCGGGGGCCGGCTCAGGGGCGGGGGCGGACGGGGTGCGCGGGGTGTAGCCGCCGAGCCCCTTGCCGCACACCGGCCATGCGCCCTTGCCCTGTCCGGCGAGGACCTCTTCGGCCACGGCGATCTGCTGCTGCTTAGTGGCCTGGTTGGCGCTCGGTGCGTACTGGGTGCCGCCGTATGCGGCCCACGTGCTGGGCGAGAACTGGAGCCCGCCCTGGTAGCCGTTTCCGGTGTTGATCGACCAGTTGCCGCCCGACTCGCACTGCGCGACGGCGTCCCACTGGGCGTCGGTGGCAGCGTTCGCGGTGCCGGCGAAAGCCAGTGAGGCGGTGCCGGCGACAGCGCCGGAAACGGCGATCTTGGTCATGGTGCGCCCGGTGGTGCTGGGCTTGCGGTGACGTCCGGCCATCGTTGTTGCAGTCCTCTCCACACACGCCTGCGAAGTCAGCTGTCGGGTTGGGGCTGAGAGGTCGCCCTGCGCTCCGGTGCGGACCGTGCGGTCCGGCCGGTGCGCGTTCACCCCTAGGAGGCGCCGGGCTCCCGCGGGCGCTTCCCCTGCCCGTGGTGCCTGCGTCCCCGGTTGTCCTTGGCGGACTTGGGTTCTCCGCTTCCGTCCCTGGGTTGTTCGTCGGTTTCCGGGGGTCCGTCGGACGGAGCTCGGCGTTACGGCCCCGGATCGGCCGAGTGATCGACCGCGGATGACGCTAGCCGTTACCGGATCGTGAGTCACGCTGATTTCCATCGCGTGCGCCGGATAGCCCATCTGTGGCGTGAATCGCAAATCGGTGCTGTTTATGCAGCTCAAAGCGCTGTGTTACGAAAAGATACGGGACTGTTACCGGACCGTTATGTGAGGTACCTCACTGATGGTCAAGACTATTGCCTTGATTGAGCGTGTCGGGTCGGTGAACTGGGCGACTGCCCTGGTCGCGGAGCCGGAACGGGCCCGTCACCCGCCCGCGAAGGGGGGCAGAACGTCCAGGGTGCCCCCGCCGGGGGACGCCGGGAGGGGGGCCGTCCGGTCCCGCACTGCGACACCGTCCCACAGGAACGAGCAGCGCGTCAGGACGTCTGCCACCTCCGGACGTGCTTCGGAGACGAGCTGCAGCAACTGCTCGAGAGTCGGATCGGCGGAGGGGGCGGCGAGCCTCTCCTGCTCGCGGCCGGCCGCAGCCGCGGCTCCGGCGAAATAACGGATCGAGATCGTCGGGGCGCTCACGGGGTCCTTTCTGCGGTCCTCAGCCGCCGATGGCGCTCATCGGGCGCTCGGGCTGGTGGAAATCCGGGGTGCCGATGCCGTGGCCGGCCTTCTTGGCCCACATCGCCGCGCGCCACCGCCGGGCGATGGCGTCGTCGTCGGCCCCGCCGCGCAGTAGTGTGCGCAGATCGGACTCCTCGGTGGCGAAGAGGCAATTGCGCAGCTGCCCGTCCGCGGTGAGGCGGGTGCGATCGCAGGCGGCGCAGAACGGCTCTGTCACCGACGCGATGATGCCGACGGTGGCCGGGCCGCCGTCGACCAGCCAGCGCTGGGCGGGTGCGGAGCCGCGTTCCCCGGGCGACGGGGTCAGCCGGAAGTGCTCTCCCAGCACGGCGCGGGCCTGTTCGGCCGTGATCATCGAGGACCGGCGCCAATCGCGGCCGGCGTCCAGGGGCATCTGCTCGATGATGCGCAACTCGTATCCGCGCTCCAGGCAGAACCGCAGTAGCGCGGGGGCGTCCTCGGCGTTGAGGTCCGGCTTGAGCACGGCGTTGACCTTCACTGGGGTGAGGCCGGCGTCGTGCGCCGCCGCGAGCCCGTCGAGCACGTCGTCCAGGCGGTCGCGCCGGGTGATCGCCGCGTACTCGTCCGGGTCGACGGTGTCCAGGGAGACGTTGACACGGTCGAGACCCGCCTCCGCCAGGGCCGCCGCCTTGCGCGCGAGGCCGACGCCGTTGGTGGTCAGCGCCAGTTGCGGGCGGGGTTCCAGCGCGGCCGCCGCGGCGATGATGTCGACGATGTCGCGCCGCAGCAGCGGCTCGCCGCCGGTGAACCGGATCCGCGTGATGCCCAGGTCCCGGGTGCCGATGCGCATGAGCCTGGTCAGCTCCGCAGCGGTGAGGACCTCCTCGGTGGGCAGCCACTCGAGCCCCTCTGCCGGCATGCAGTAGGTGCAGCGCAGATTGCAGCGGTCGGTGAGCGAAACGCGCAGGTCGGTGGCGATGCGGCCGAAGGTGTCCGCCAGCGGCCCCTCGGCGAACCGCGGATCCGATTCGCCGGGCCCCGACTCATGCGGACCGGCCGGACCGTGCGGCGCGACACCGCCCACGGCCGGCAGCCCCAGGTTGACCGCTGTCATGGTCCCAGCCTATCCGCTCGCCGCAGCCCGTCGAGCGCTCAACCGGGATTACACCGGCGGCGGAGCGGTCGGCGCCGCATCCGTGCGCGGAACGAAACGCAGATGCTGCTGATCAAGGTTCATTGTGCCGCATATGATGCGGTAATGCGGCGGATCTTCGGTGTTCGAGGTGGCGGCCCCCGCGGCGGTACGGCGACGCCGGCCTGGTTGGCCGTGCCCGCCGCGCTCGGGGTGCTCATGGTGGCCCTGCCCATCGCCGGTCTCGTGTCCACGGTGCCGTGGGACCGGTTCTTCGGCCTCATCACCTCGCGGTCCTCGCTGACGGCACTGCGGCTCAGCCTGCAGACGGCGTCCGCCGCCACCGTGATCGTCGTGCTGCTGGGGGTGCCGATGGCGCTGCTGCTGTCGCGGTCGCCGGGGCGCTGGGTGCGGCCGGTGCGCGCGGTGGTGCTGGTGCCGCTGGTTCTGCCGCCCGTCGTCGGCGGTCTGGCGCTGCTGTACACGTTCGGGCGCAACGGGCCCGCCGGTGCGCGGCTGCAGGCGCTGGGGATCGACATCGCGTTCTCCACCACCGCCGTCGTCCTGGCGCAGGTGTTCGTCTCGCTGCCGTTCCTGGTGCTCAGCCTGGAGGGGGCGCTGCGCGGGATGGACACCCGGTACGAGGACGTGGCGGCGACGCTGGGCGCGCGGCCGGGGCGGGTGCTGCGCAAGGTGACGTTGCCGATGGTGATGCCCGGGCTCGTGTCGGGGGTGGTGCTGGCGTTCGCGCGGTCGCTGGGCGAATTCGGCGCGACGATCACCTTCGCGGGCAGCCTGCAGGGGCGGACCCGTACGCTGCCGCTGGAGATCTATCTGCAACGGGTCGACGACCCGGACGCGGCCGTGGCGCTGTCCGTCGTGCTGATCGTCGTGGCCGTCGTGGTGGTCGTCGCCGTCCACGGCCGCGGGCGCCGGCACGGGCGCGGCACGCCCGGCGGTGGTGATGCGGCCGGCGGCGGTGCGCCCGGGGCGGCCCGGCGACCGGGCGAGGAGCGGGAGGTAAGGCGTGAGCGTGGACGGATCCCGGCGCGATGAGCCGGGGGAGCCGCGGCGGGACGCGTTCCGGGGACACGGCGGCGTGACGGGCGGTGAGCCGTGGCTGTCGGTGGACGCGACGGTGATCGAGCGCGGCTTCCGGGTGTCCCTGCGCGCCGCGCCGGGCGAGGTGGTCGCCGTGCTGGGACCCAACGGGGCCGGCAAGTCGACGCTGCTGTCGGTGATCGCGGGCCTGGTCCGTCCGGACTCCGGCCGGGTCCGGGCGGGCGAGCGGGTGCTGCTGGACACCGAAGCGGGCGTGGACGTGCCCGTGGCGCAGCGCCGGGTGGGCCTGCTGGCGCAGGACGCGCTGCTGTTCGGCAGCCTGTCGGTGGCCGAGAACGTCGAGTTCGGGCCCCGCAGCCAGGGGATAGGCACGGGGGAGTCGGCCCGGATCGCCGAGCGTTGGCTCGCCGAGGTGGGCGCGGGCGACCTGGCCCGCCGTCGCCCCCGGAAGCTGTCGGGCGGCCAGGCGCAGCGCGTGTCCATCGCGCGGGCGCTCGCCGCCGGCCCCGAGGTGCTGCTGCTCGACGAGCCTATGGGGTCGCTCGACGTGGCGGTGGCGGCCCAGGTGCGCTCCATGCTGCGCCGCGTGCTGCAGGACCGCGCGGCGGCCACCGGCGGGCGCAGCGCCGCCGTCATCGTCACCCACGATCTCGTGGACGCCTTGACCCTGGCGGACCGGATCATGGTGCTCGACAACGGCACCGTGGTCGACGACGGCCCCGTCGACCGGGTCCTGCGTTCGCCGCGGAGCCCCTTCGCGGCCGACCTGGCCGGCACCAACATGGTCGCGGGGCACGCCGACGCGGCGGCCGACGGAACCGCGCAGGCGGCGGGCGCCGGGGCCGGGGCCGGAGGATCCGGATCCGCCGGCCTTTTCGGGAGGGGGCGGCGGCGCGGGCCCGCCGCACACGCGCCGGCGGCGG